>DATAEJ010000001.1:0-5061 GCA_036258095.1 Candidatus Angelobacter sp.
TTACGTCGATATGGAAACCGGCGAATCCTTCTGGGTTTCCGGCGTAAAGAAGAACGGACAAGACCGCCACTGGGCGGGATCAGGAAAGGTGTTGGTTGAAGCCGTGGCCGTACGGGAGTACCTGACGACGATTGAAGCCAAGTCGTTGGACACATCCCGCTGCGAGCTCACAAACGCGATTCGTGAAACGGATATCGAAAGACTTTCGCAGTTCGCAAACTCAATCCTTACGCCGCGACCGGATTCTTCCTCAAATACCTCTCGATCTCACCAGTCTCATCCGGTGTCAGCCGAAACTCCGCCGCACGCACCACCTGCTTCGCCTGCTCGGCCGACCGCATCCCCACAATCGCTCCCGTGACGATAGGGTCACGCAGCGCCCAGGCAATCGCCACCTCGCCGGGAGTGTGACCGTGACGATTACCAATTTTGCGCAGCACCTCAACCAATCCCAGATTCCGCGTAAGCAGCGGCTCCTGGAAACTCGGTGTCCGCGGACGAAAATCATCGGGCGGCAGCTTCGCGATGCGCTCGCGTGTCATCTTCCCGGTGAGCAGACCTGACTTCATCGGCGAATACACAATCACCCCGATGTTGTTTTCGCGGCAGTACGGCAGGACTTCTTTTTCAACATCGGCTGTGACGATGTTGTATGGCGGCTGCAGCGACGTAATCGGCGCAATCGCCTGCGCACGCTTCATCTGCGCGACGTTGAAGTTCGACACGCCGATGAACCTGATCTTGCCTTGCTTCTGTGCATGCGCCAGCGCCTGCCAGCCTTCCTCAATCTCCGGTTCAGGATCAGGCCAGTGGATCTGGTAAAGATCGATCGTATCCACGTTCAGCCGTTTCAGGCTTGCCTCCAACTCACGCCGCACCGAATCTGCTTTCAGGCTTCGCGAGATCTCGCGCTTCTCGTTCCACACCAGGCCGCATTTCGTGAAGATGTAGGGTCGCGTCGAGCGCCCGGCGAGTGCCTTGCCCACAACTTCTTCCGAATGTCCCAGCCCGTAGATCGCGGCAGTATCAATCCAGTTCACGCCGGCATCGAGCGCCGCGTGGATCGCCGCAATCGACTGCTGGTCTTCCTGGTGTCCCCAGGAAAACGCCCAGTCGCCGCCTCCCATGGCCCATGCACCAATGCCAATGGGAGTAATCGCTAAATCGGAGTTGCCCAGCTTTCTGGTTTGCATCTTGCACCCTCAAGCATTACTTGAATTGTCGTTATTTGAATTCTTCCTTCAGGATCGCCCACACCAGCAGGTCTTCAAACTGCTCCCACTTCTTCGCCGCCTGGCGCAAATGGCCTTCCTGTTTCATGCCGATCTTTTCGAGAATACGGCCCGACGCGGGATTTTTCGACATGTAGCAGGCATGAATGCGGTTCAGGCCGAGGTCATGAAAACCAAATCGAAGCATCTCGCGGGCAGCTTCCGTGACGTAACCCTTGCCGCCGTGCGCCTCATCGATCCAGTAACCCAGCTCGGCGAGTTCGTCTCTGCGGATGATCTCCTTCAATAGCACACAGCCAATCAGCCGCTCCGGCGTCTCCCGGAGCGCCATGGCGAACCACGCACCCACTCCTCGTTCGAACTCGTCCTTGAATCGTAGGATGTCCTTGAGCGCCTGCTCCGGACTGTACGGGAAAGGAATGGAAGCCGTGGTGTCTACCACACGTTTTGTGCCTGCAAGCTGAGAGAGAAGAGTGGCATCGTCCGGCGTAAACGGCCGCAGCACCAGCCGCTCGGTGTGCAGCACCGGCTGTATGTTCGAGTTTTTCAGGGCGGTGTTCATCGAGCCAGGAAGCCTCCTCACTCGCAATGTTGACCCCGATCAGGCCCTTTCCCTATGAAGGACCCATCCCGACGGAGTGCGTAGCCGAGCTTGCGAGGTGAGCATGACGAGGGATCTGCTCCGCTGCCGCTTGGCGTTAGCCTGGACGACATCAACCAATGTTTCTGCATGGGATGTACATCCTGCTTGCCGACTGCTGTACCTCAAAAACTTTGCGTCCTTTGCGGCCTTTGCGGTGAAAATCCGCGTCAGCTCCGCAAGCTCCCGCCCATCGCTTCCAGCGCCTTCACAATCTGCGCCGCCCACTGCGCCACTTCATCATCGCGCAACGTCCGCTCTGCCGACTGGAACTCCGCCCGCAGCAACACCGAGTACTTGCCCGCCGGTACCGAACCTCCGCGGAAGATCTCCACCGGCTTGAAACTCTGCAGCTCCGCAATCTTTAACCCATCCACGGCGCTCCGAATCTGCTCGAACACCACGGAATCCGGAAACAGGAAAGAAAAATCGCGATCTACAGCAGGAAACCGCGAGAGCGGCTCGTAACGTGGCGTGCGCAGCGGCAATGCCAGCAGCCGGTCGAGATAAATTTCGGCAACGTAGACTTCCTGCTTCAGCTTGCGTGCCGCGGCAAGATCCGGATGAATCTGCCCGAACTGCGCCACCGTCTGCCCATCGGCAACCGTGCGGGCCGAACGTCCAGGATGAAAATATTCCGGCGTTTGTGCGTCAAAATGCAGCGTGTGGATATCAAACGCCGCGAGCAGCGTCTCGAGATCGCCCTTCAGGTCGAAGAACGAATATGCCCGCGCCGAGGCGTGGACGCTCGGTTCCACCGCATTGCCCGTCGCTCCCACACAGAGCATCTTCCGCTCTTCTGATTTCTCGCCGCTCATCTCGAATACGTGGCCTGACTCGAACAGCCGGACGTCGTTGCTTCCGCGGTTCAGGTTCCACGCCAGCATGCTCAGCATGCCCGGAAGCAGGGAAGTCCTCATTGCCGACTGCTCTTCACTGAGCGGGTTCGCCAGTCGAACCGGAGCGGATTGTGAGAAAGCCTGCGCATCCTCGGGCGGGATGAACGTGGAAGAAATTGCCTCGTTGTAGCCCAGCGCCAGCAGTTCCGAGCGCAGCCGCGCCTCTTTTGCTGCATGAGGCAGCTCAACCACGCCGCCGGAGAACGCCGGCAGCGTATTCGGGAACTTGTTGTATCCGTAAATGCGCGCGATCTCTTCAATCAGATCAATCTCGCGCTCAATGTCCAGCCGCCACGTTGGCAGGTCGACAATCCAGCAGGTCTCATTGATCAGCCGTGTGATCATCGACGTTGCTTTGGACGGATCAGCCACAATTGCAGCGACTTTTTCCGCCGTCACGCCTCTTCCCATCAGACCCGACTGCTCAATGATCTTCTCGATCGCACCTTCTGCTAAATGATCTTTCAAGCGGCCAAAGAGCTCTTCGCCCTTCATCAACTTCATGCCGAAGCCGAGCCTCTCCAGCATGCGGCTGACCTGCGCGTCGGGAATTTCCTGGCCAAGCTGGCGCTTGATCTCGCTGCGCCGCAGCAGGAGCGAATAGCGCACCACACGTCCGGCCACAGCATCTACCGCTGCGCCCTCGAGTTCACCACCGGCAGCCTGCAGTATCAGCTCAGCCACCCGATCGCAAGCCAGCAGCGTCGCGCCCCAGTCCGCCCCGCGCTCGAAAATATGCGAAGCATCGGTGTGCATCCCCAGCCGGCGCGCAGTCTTGCGCACCGTGGCCGGGTCAAACCACGCGGACTCGATCAGAATATTCTTGGTAGTTGCGGAAATTGCCGAGTCGAACCCACCCATCACTCCGGCCAGCGCCACCGGCTTCACCGCGTCAGCGATGACCAGGTCTTCAGGCTCCAGCTTGCGATCGACGCCGTCCAGCGTCTTCAGCGTCTCCCCCATCTTTGCCCCCCGCACGATGATCTTGCCGCCCTCGAGCTTGTCCAAGTCAAAGGCGTGCGTGGGGTGACCCATCTCCATCAACGTGTAGTTGCTGGCGTCGACGGCATTGTTTACGCCGCTGTGGTCGTCAATCTTCAGCCGCGAAAGGATGTGCGCCGGAGACGGCCCAATCTTGACATTACAGATCACCCGCGCCGTATACCGTTTGCAGCCTTCCGCATCCTGAATCTCGATAGGGAACGGCTTGGCACCAGTTTTGGCCTGCGGCAGCTTCGGCTTAATCGGCTTCAGTTCAGTGTCGTAGATCGCCGAACACTCGCGCGCCACGCCGTAGTGGCACATAGCATCAGGTCGATTGGTGCCGATCTCCATTTCGAATAGCGTCTTGCCCTCGATCTGCTGGACGGACTCCACCGCCACGCCGGCCAGCGTGATGTCGTCAGCAAGCTGAGCATCGCTGACCTTCAGGTCAACAAATTCGCGGAGCCAGTTGGGATCAATTCTCATCAGAAAAGCACTCAGCACTCAGCATTCAGCCCCGAAAGACCTTCGACAATCGAGGGGCAGCCAAAACAGCAATTCACACCCGTTCAGAATCAACTTTCCGAATCAGCGAAGCCAGCATGCGCTTTACTTCTTCCACTTGATCGTGAACGCGGTTGTGATCATCGACTTTCAAATAACCAAGATCCTTCGACAGCAAGAAATGGTACTCAAGTTCATTCGCCGACCCCATCGCCATTTGTAGGAAACGATGCAACTCAGAGTTGCCCCTGCGGCCGCATCCTTCAGCGATATTCGCGCCAATTGACGAGCCGGCTCTGCGAATCTGAGATGTAAGGCCAAACATCTCTTCCCGCGGAAAATGTCTCGTTATCGCATAACAGGCAAGCGCCAATTTATGCGCTTTGGACCAGACTTTCAGGTCTCTAAAGTTCTTCATGGTCGTACAGTTCTTGTTCTAAGGTTGAAAAACCCTTCAAGCAAACGCTCAAAATTAGACCTAACGGTCTCTACAATTTGAGGTCAACATCCCGTAATCTTCCAAACTGCTTAGGGGCTGAATGCTGAATGCTGAGTGCTGATTGCTTCTCAATTACGCAAATTGTTCCAGGAACCGCACGTCCCCTTGGTAGAACAGCTGAATGTCATCGATCCCATATTTCAACATCGTGATCCGCTCAACCCCCATCCCAAACGCGAAACCCGAGATCTTCTGTGCGTCATAACCATTCTGCTCGACGAACTTAAACACATTCGGGTCCACCATGCCGCAGCCCAGCAGCTCAATCCAGCCGCTCATCTTGCACAGCCGGCAGCCTTTGCC
>DATAEJ010000002.1:0-48477 GCA_036258095.1 Candidatus Angelobacter sp.
CCGAAGCGCAATGCGATCTGCGCGATCTTGGCGCCGAGCATCTGCCAGTAAGCTTTGATATGAGGGAAGTTGTCGAGCACCAGACGTCCCACTGCAACCTGCCGGATGTCACTCATGCCGGTTGTGGTGAACAGGTGCGAGAGCGGAGTGTTCGCCGGATGAAACGCCAGCGGAATAAAGGTCTGGAAGCCGTGGGTTTCGTCCTGAAGATCGCGCAGGCGCATCAGGTGATCGGCGCGATCTTCTTCGTTCTCGATGTGACCGTACAACATGGTGGCGTTCGATTTCAGGCCGATCTTGTGCGCGGTGCGAGCTGTCGCCAGCCACTGATCCCCATCGATCTTGTGATCGCAAATGACACGGCGCACGCGGTCAATAAAGATTTCCGCACCGCCACCCGGCAGAGAGTCCAGGCCTGCCGCCTTGAGCTGCCGGAGAGTTTCTTCAATGCTCAGCTTGGCGCGCTTCGCCAGGAAAGCGATCTCAACCATGGTCAGCGCCTTGAGGTGCACCTGCGGGAAGCGCTCTTTCAGGCCGGAGATGAGATCAAGGTAGTACTGGAACGGCAGGTCGGGATGCAGGCCGCCAACAATATGAAATTCGGTGACGGCCTCAGAGTACCCTGAGGCTGCGGTCGCGAAAGCTTCTTCGAGGGCCATTGTGTAGGCGCCGGGAGCGTCCTTTTTTCGGCCGAAAGCGCACAGCCGGCACGCTGCCACACAGACGTTCGTGGGATTGATGTGCCGGTTGACGTTGAAGTAGGTCACATGCCCATGCATGCGCTCGCGGACATGGTTCGCCAGCCAGCCCACAGCGAGAATATCGGGGGATCGGTAGAGCGCTACGGCATCGTCAAAGGTGAGGCGCTCACGTGCCATGACCTTGTCCGCGATAGGGCGGAGCTGCGGGTCGTCGGTCTGAAACTGGTGGCGAGAGGCGGCTACGGTCTGGGACATGCTGGAATAATGATATCGAATAAGGACGGGCGCTTGCACCTTGAGAATGGTACAGGCGCCCCTGATCTGCTCAACGGTCTTGCTTTACCGGTTGCAAGGCGGCGCCGCAGTTGGCGCAATTTCTCCATCCTGCTTCAACGGCCTTCCGGCAGTTGGGGCAGGCGGGCTGGAGTTCAGTGCCGCACTGCGGGCAAAAAGTGAAGTTCCCGCGGGCCGAATATCCGCAGTTCCGGCAGGGCTGCAGGATGGGATCGCGCAGAACAAAATAGAGGATGATGCCGATGGTATTGGGCACCAGGATCGCGATGGCCACCCAGAGCCCCACGCGCATCCCGCGGAGCCGGGCATCGCCGGCGATGTAGCCGATCAGCAGAGCCCATACAAAGAGGATCAGCCCCATGCAGGCGGAGAACAGCACCTGGGCGACAAAAGGCCAGCGGCTTATTTTCTCGTCGTGTGGCGCGGCCACGCCGATCAGCAGGCAGAACATCACACCGAAGAGGAGCACGGCGATGACCCATGCGACGCCGGAAATCTTCCTTAATTCATCCTGAAAACGGTTCATACAAGCCTCCTCTGGCGGTGGACCCGCCCTACATGCCCGGTGAGTGCCACGGTGGCAGCCACCGCAACCAACCAGTACACAACGAAACCGAACGTGAGCTGCGAATCTGAAACGTGGAGCAGCCGGGCAATGTCGTTGCCGAACATCCGGGCGATCGCCAAGATAATGAGTGTGTCAATCCACGCAAAAACCGTGACCATCAGAAGGACAAGGTTGTGGCGACGGCGTTCACTCCGGGCGGCGAGTTCAGCTCTTACGCGAGCGCTGGTGCGCTGGGCCAGACCAAACGCGAGTACGGGCGGCGGCAGCACGCGCAGATCACTTGCCAGCCCACGCAGCGCGGAAAATTCCTTCCGGCACGGTTCGCAGCTTTCGAGGTGCGCTTCCACCTGCGACTGCACTGCTGGTTCGAGCGCTGAAACCGCAGCCAGAGCGAGCGAAGCTCGGATCTTCTGGTGGTTGTTGTCGTTGTGTTTGTCTTTATCCATGGGAGCCTACCTGCAAATCGGGCGCCAGCAATTTCCGCATACTCTCCAGGCCGCGGCGCAAGCGCGACTTCACGGTGGAGAGCGGAATGCTGAGCAGCACCGCAATCTCTTCAAGTTTTAAATCTTCCTCAAACCTCAGGGTCAGCACTTCGCGATAAAGCACCGGAAGCTGGTGCAATGCATGGACCAGCAATTCCGATCGTTCGCCTGCGAGCAAGGCGGCGCCCTGATCTTCCCCCGTTGTGGGCAGCAGCTCGGCCATTGAGTCGCCGGAGGAGAGCGGCTCGTCCAGGCTCTCCGGGCGGTAGCGGCGGAGATGGTCGAGCGCAAGATTGCGCGCCACCGTCAGCAGCCAAGGGGTGAAGTCTCGATTGGGATCGTAATTTCTGATCTTCTCCATCACCTTGATCCACGTCTGCTGGAAGAGGTCTTCCGCGGTGGCCGGTTCGCGGACCAGACGCAGCAGAAAGCGATAGAGCCTGGTCTGGTGCTCCTCGATTAACTCTGTAAGAGCCTCCAGGTCACCCCTGCGCAACCGGATTAGGGCGTTCTCGGCCATCAACGGCGCTTCCTGTACCGCGGTGAAGAACGGGGCAATCATAGTCGCCTGACTTGAATACGGATGAAAGCCGGGAAAAGACCCCAATCCGGCGGGGTTCGGGCGCTAAGCTCAAAACCCTAGAGAGTAGCTCTCAAGGACAATGTCCAGATTCCACACGAGGCCGAGGTAAGTTATTGAAACTAGAAGAACAGGAATACGGAAATTGGAAGAATTTAATCTTGGGCTTCTAATTCCACGGCCGATTTTCCATGCAAGTTGTTGTTTCCTCAGGAAAAACGGTTTCTCATGGTGAAACGAGAGCTGCGGTCACGAAATTGCAAAGTTTAATAAAGAACCGTACCGACAAGATCAAAGTGCGGGTCGACAAGGCTTGCTGAACACGGAGGCTGGCTATGAGGCTCCGGGTCAAGAACTTAAGCCCAGGTTAACTGCTGAACTTCCGGAAGATCCCAACAGATCGCAATTCCATTTTGAAAGCTTTTAAACAACTTTTGCATTGTTCTCGTTTCGAAGAGCCATAGCAGGGAAAGGGACAGGCGTATTTTCTGCGTTCGAACGACCTGTCTCTGAAAACAGCCCCAATCAAGGGGCGCTACACCAAGAGGAGGCAAAACGGATGGATCGTAAACGATGGTATCTGATAGCACTCATCGGCAGTCTGATGCTTTTGAGTTGCGCGAATCTCTGGGGACAGGCGACAGCCACATCAAGTCTCCAGGGCACGGTCACCGACAAGAGTTCGGCCGTGATTAAAGGCGCCGAGCTCACTTTGGTCAACAAAGCGACCGGCGAGACCAGAACGGCCAAGACCAGCGACTCCGGCGACTACCGGTTTGAAGCGGTCGCAGCCGGTATTTACACATTGAAAGTCCAGGCCCAGGGCTTTTCTGCAAGCGAAGCAAAAGACCTTCAGATCCTGATCGGTCGCACGGCGACGCAGAATTTCGCGTTGCAGCCCGGCGGCGTGAGCGAGACGGTGGAAGTCACCGCTACGGCTCCGCTGGTTGACCAGACGAAGACCGACGTCAGCACCAACATCACTCCGGAACAGATTACTGACCTGCCGCTGATCGGCCGCGACATTGCCGATCTGGCGTTTCTGGCGCCTGGCGTGAAGTCAGCTGATTCCTATGACCCGACCAAGAACCGTTACTCGATTCTTTCGGTCAACGGCCAGGGCGGCCGCAACGTCAACGTGACCGTGAATGGCGTTGACAACAAGGACAACACGGTTGGCGGACCGGTAATGCAGGTTCCAGCAGAAGCCGTGCAGGAATTCCAGGTATCGACGCAGCGTTTCTCGGCGGTGAATGGCCGCTCGGAAGGCGCAGCCATCAACGTGATCACCAAGTCCGGTTCGAACAACTTCCACGGTTCGGCATTCGGTTTCTTCCGTGATCAGGTATTCAACGCAGACGAAAAGGTTCCGCAAGGTGATGGCACTACGTTGTCAGAGAATCCTCCGTATTCACGGCAGTGGTTCGGTGGCTCCATCGGCGGACCGATCAAGAAGGACAAGCTATTCGCTTTCTTCGCCTACGAACGGCAGCGTGAACACACATCGCTCGCTGAAACCGGAAGCGCACTCACGCAGCTCAACCTGGTGACCTCGCTCGGCGCACAGCCGTCATCCGTGATCCCCCGTCCGTTCTTTGAGAACCGCCTCAACGGGCGCGCGGACTGGACCATCAATAACAAGCACTCGGCTTATCTGTCCGTTACGACGCAGGCCAACGACAGCTTGAATGACCAGAGCGATGGCACGATGGACCTGACCGAAGGCAACTTCACGGTCAACCACCTGCAGGTCGCCAACCTGTCAGTGAACTCCAGCTTTACGCCGACGCTGGTCAACCAGCTCACGCTGGGCTTCCAGTACTGGAACAACCTGATCGACAGCAAGACCCGTGCGCCGCTGGTCACCTTCCCGGATGCCCAGTTTGGCACCAACACCAACGTTCCGCAGAACTCGATCCAGCGCAAGTACCAGTTCAAGGACGACCTGAGCAAGACTATTGGCCGTCACACGCTGCGTACTGGTGTTGACTACATCTGGACGCCATTCATGGGCGGCTTCTTCGAGTTCAACCCGACACTGGAAATCGACTTCGGCGCAAACCCGACTTGTATTCTTGGCGTGGGCGCAGATGCAGCTGATCCGACCTGCGGACCGGCAAACTTCCCGAACGGCTTCGCCACTCCTGGTGCAGTTCAGTCGATGAGCCTGGCAGTAGGCGATCCGACGTTCATCATCAAGGACGCCAAGCAGCTTGGCCTGTATTTCCAGGATGACTGGAAGTTCAGCAACCGTCTCACCCTGAACCTCGGCGTCCGCTGGGACAAGGACATCGACTTCGTCGGTGGTTCCAAGATCGCCAACAGCCGCACGTTCCAGGAACTGCAGGCAGCAGCTCCGTTCAGCCCGCTGGCGGCTTCGCTGGTGGCCAAGCAGGCCGGCGACTATGGCAAGAACTTCAGCCCGCGCGTCGGACTGGCGTATGACCTGACCGGACACGGCAATCACATTATCCGTGCCGGCTTCGGCATGTACTACGGAAACACCTTCCAGAACATCCCGCTGTTCATGGAGCAGCAGGCCAACGACACCATCTTCCAGACAGCTCTTGCCATCAGCGGCACTGACCCGGTACCGGGTACGAGCACCACGCTGGATCAATGGCGTTTTGGTGTTGACCCGCTGCCGACCACTCCCGGGGCTTCACACGACCTGGCGCCTGGTTCCACTGGACGTCTGATGGATCCGAACTACCGCAACCCCGTGACCGAGGAATTCAACGGCGGCTATACCTGGGCGCTCTCTTCGAAGTCCGTGATCGAAGCGGAATACGTCCACGTACTTGGCCTGCACGAGAACAAGACGATCAACGTGGATCCCAACATTCCGATCGATCCCAATAACATCACGACCCTGGCGCGTAACAAGCCGGGCGGCTTCTTCCGTCCGCTGGATGCCGCGTTGGCAGCCGCAGGCGTGCCGAACATGGCTAGCGTGCGCAGCGAGGAGTCGATCGGCCGTTCGCGTTATGACGGCTTGAACCTGAGCTATCGCCAGCGCAACTTCCACAAGTGGGACCTGATGACCAACTACACGCTGGCTCGTGCGGTGGGCTACGGTCAGGACGGCGGTTCTTTCCGTTACTACCCGCGTGACCCGCAGCACCCGCTCTCGCCTTCAGAGTTCGGCCCTGCGTTCAACGATGAACGGAACCACCTGACGTTCGCAGCGACCGGCCACCTTCCCTGGGGACTGGAATTCTCACCGATCTTCCAGGCTGGTTCAGCGCGGCCTTACCTCCCAATCTCGTCCAACAACATGTTGAACCTGGGTGGCGGCAGCGCTGCTGGCGCCCTAGTGGTGTTGAATAGCGACCCGACCAACTTGAAGTCGGCGTTGTCATTGACCCCGGTGATCGATAGCAACACCGGCAACCCCAGCCTGGGCCTGGCGGAAGCGAAGTGCTACTACTCAGGACAGTGCAAGCTCGGTCCTTACAATGGCCTGCGCGGCAATCCGTACTTCAACATGGATGCCCGCATTGCCAAGAACCTGAAGTTGGGTGAAAACCGCAACCTGCAGCTCATGTTCCAGGCGTTCAACCTGACGAACCATGCCAACTACGGCAACTCGTTTGGTGACACGATCCAGAGCAGCACGTTCCAGCACCCGACGAACTTCATCAACCCGACCAGCAGCTATCTGCCACGGTCGTTCACTGGTGAGTTCGGAGCTCGCTTCACCTTCTAACAGAAAGACCTAAACCAAAGGCCGGCAGAAATGCCGGCCTTTTTTATTTGGCCGCGCGGTGCGAGAGGATCAGCGGCTGGGTAGTGGGAACGGCAGAATCGGCCATCACATTATTTGTTCTTGCGCGATGGTTTCTGGAAGCTACTCAAGATTCTCTTCCCCGAGCGGCTTTCATTGGCGTGGCGTGCCTCTCGCCGATACTCGAAGAGATACTTTTCCGCGGCCTCTTCCTCCGCTCCATGAAGGCTTACGTGCCGGGCCTCCGGGCTGCACTGATAGTGCCGACGCTTGCGGCAGCAGGCCACCAGAACTTTGTGACCGCGCTCCCGGGGCAACTGGTGCTTTGTTTGGTTTACCTGCGCCTGGGCAATTCCCTTCCTGCATCGGTGGCAGCGCACATCGCGAACAATGCGTGGGCGGTTTACTGGATGCACATGGTGAGATAGATACAATCACAATGATAACTACCTTCGTGAGCCATTGGGCTGTCCGCGTTTTATTCGTCCAGCGGATGGTTGCTACCGGGAGCAAATTTCCTATGATTTTTTTTTATTAATCTAAGGTAGTACCAGAAAGTCGAGCAGGTTCCGGCAGTCCAAATAAAAGCTAAGAAGAGTGCCATAGTCAAAGCTAATATATTCTTCCCAACAACGTCCCACCGGTCGTGAAGTGGAAACCCCGCCAGAAACGGAACGACGGAAGCCACCCCTACAGCGAACGCGGAACCTAGTACCACGGTTCCGCGCCACCATTTTTGAAGACGACTCTCGATCCGTCTTTCCATTTCCGCATCCCGCCTAGCTTCCTCCGCGACCTGGCTCGCGAGATGTCTCCTGACTTTCGAATGGCTCACCAGAGCATTATATTCACTCGTCGCCCTCCGCCGGTCGCAAGGCGTCCATCCAGAGTGTGACCAAAAGCGTGAGCCGCTTTTTCGTTCGGGTCAGTCAGAAGCACACAGGCAAGAGTGCCTGTGCTACACGATGGTTCGAACCGGGCACATGGTTGACAGTTTGAACCGGGGACATAGTTGACACTTTCATCGCGAGCCGGGTCGGGTCGATCGAAGGCCCCAGCGTGAGCTCAGGCGCTTGCCCTATTTTGGGGCGCGGCGCGATACTGGGCATATTTCGCTGTTGCTTCGTAGAGCGAAAGGATGGTAATGTGATAGCTGCTAGCTACTGGCTCCTAGCTTTACCAATGGGCTTTCTCAAAGTAAGCAAATCGCAATCAGCCAGAACTGCGTCAGGAAACGTGTCACAGTTGCCACGACCCTCTGCTGATAACCGGGACGGACCGGGATAGGGTCGGGATCAAACCGGGATATCCGTCGGGACGAGGCCGGGATACCCCCGGGACGACGGGGGACGATCGGGGACGAACCGGGGGGTGGCAGGTGATTTGATCGCCGTAATCGCCGGAATCGCACGTAATCGCGCGTAATCGAAAAAACCAAGCAGGAAACTTCCACCCAGCAGATCGGAATATCGGGGTAACGGAATATCGGGATAATCGGAAGGGCAGAAAACGAGCTGTCGCAAAGAGCGCATTCGGGGACGAGTTGACCGAAACCAGCTTCCAACCGTCTAACCCACGGACCGGTCCCACAGGGAACGTTGGTCACGGAACCCAGACACTTCCTTGTACGTATTCACCTGCAGGCGGTACAAACGATTTAGATGAGAATGGCGCTGGACATTTTCGCGCAGGTGCTGCGCACGCTGTGGGCGCACAAGCTGCGCTCATTCCTGACCATGTTCGGCATTGCCTATGGCGTGTTTTCCCTGCTGATGCTGATCGGTGTGGGCGAAGGCTTCCGCTCCGGCCAGGTAAAGAACATGGCCAACATCGGGCAGGACGTGATCATGATGTGGGCCGGGCAGGTACCGGTGGCGGCAGGCCAGCACCAGGGCGGGCAGTATTACTTCCTTACTTATAAGGATTACCAGGACATCCGGCGGGAAGCGCTTTCAGTGAAAGACTCAGCGCCGATCCTGAGCCGTGGCGACCTGCGCGCGGTGAGCGACTTTGCCAATACCAGCGGCTCGGTAACCGGCAGCACACCGAATTTTGCGACCATCCGCTACCTGCCGCTGGGTGAAGGCCGCTGGCTTAACGATGGCGACGAATCCCAAAAGCGCCAGGTCTGCGTACTGGGGTACCAGATGATGCGCAACCTGTTTCCGGGACGGCCGGCCATTGGCAGCACGATCTTGCTCAACGGCGTGCGTTTTGAAGTGGTGGGTGTGCTGGCCAGCATTGGGAAGCAGGAAAACAACTTCAACAACATGCGGATTTACATGCCCTTCAGCACCATGCGCCAGTACTTCCCGATGAAAAACGCGCACACGCCGGATGACATAAATTCGATCAATATCCAGCCGGTGAGCCGCGAGCTGCATGCGCAGGCGCTGGCGGAGGCGCACCGGATCATCGCACGCAATCACGGCTTCGATCCGAACAACCCGGAAGCTTTCGAGCAATGGGACACGGTGGAGAGCACGGACCGTGTAGGTAAGATTTTTACCGCGATGGACTACTTCCTGGGCGGTGTGGGACTGATTACGCTGGCGCTGGGCGCGATTGGGATCATCAACATCATGCTGGTTTCGGTGACGGAGCGTACCAAGGAGATCGGGCTGATGAAGGCGGTGGGCGCCACCAACCGTGACGTGATGACGCAATTCTTCCTGGAAGGCGCGTTCCTTACGGCAATCAGCGGCGGGTTCGGGGTTGGCATTGCGGCGCTGCTTTCGAACCTGCTCACGGTGATCTGGCCGAAGAGCAATGTCGGGTTTGATCCGCCACACATTGTTCCGCTCTCGGCGGCTTTGGCCGTGGCGGCGCTGGCGCTGGCGGGCATTATCGCTGGGCTGTACCCGGCGCGCAAAGCCGCGCTGCTCACACCAGTGGAAGCGCTGAGAAAGGAGTAAGCAGTTGGTCCACGATCTGATCAATCAGGCCTGGTCGGCGATGCGCCACAACACGCGGCGCACGGCGCTGACGATGCTCGGCATGGGATGGGGTATCGCCACGGTGGTGCTGCTGCTTTCCTACGGCGCCGGCTTTGGGCAGGCCATCCAGAACATTTTTGGGCAGATGGGCATGCAGATGATGGGCTTCTTTCCCGGACGCACGTCACTGCAGGCCGGTGGCGCGAAGGCAGGAGTGCAGGTCCGCTTCACCATTGACGATGTGCAACACATCCAGGAGTTGGTGCCGCTGGTGAAGCACATCAGTCCCGAGGCCTCACTGGAAACCACCAACGTGCAGTATGAGAACCGCGCGTTCCAGTTTCCGGTAAACGGGTTCACTTCGCAAATCCAGTTCATCCGGTCGATTGACATGGATTCCGGCCGCTTCTTCAACCCCGATGACGAAATGCAGCGGGCCCGCGTGGCGGTGATTGGTTCGGAGGCGAAGACCAAGCTTTTTTCCGGACAGTACGCGCTGGGCGAGAAGATCCGCATCAACGGCGTGAGCTTTGAAGTGATTGGGATTGCCGCGCCCAAAATGCAGGAAGGCGACAACGACGTGAACCGCGTGGTCTATATTCCCTACTCGACCATGGGCGACCTGATGGACACACAATACCTGAGCGGGATCTGGATCAATTACGAAGGAAACCAGTTCGACAAGATCGAAAATAATGTCCGCGCCGTGCTGGCGCAGTTTCATAATTTCAATGCCAAAGATCCTCGCGCGGTGTTCTGCTGGAACGCGATGAAACAGCTCGATAACTGGAACATTTTCACCATTGCGCTGGAGATTCTGCTGTCGCTGATCGGGATGTCCACGCTCGCGGTGGGCGGCGTCGGCCTGATGAACATCATGCTGGTCTCCGTCACGCAGCGTACGCGGGAGATTGGCGTGGAGAAAGCTCTGGGCGCGCGGCGTCGCGACATCCTGCTGCAATTTCTGGCCGAAGCGATGGCCATAACCTTTGCGGGCGGGCTGGTAGGAGTGATTGCCGCGTACGTGATTTCATGGACCGTCGGCCGCATTCCGGTTTACAGCTACATTGCCAAGAACGCTGAGGCGGGGGACATCCGGCTGGTCATCTCGCCGACGAACCTGCTGGTGTCGACGGGAATCCTCATTGTGATTGGGCTGGTCAGCGGGATGCTGCCTGCGATCAAGGCGTCGCGGCTCGATCCGATTGAAGCGCTGAGGTACGAATAGCGACAAAAAGATTACATTCCCAGCTCGGACACCCCTTTGCTAAGTCCTTCTATGTCATCTACTTACTCCGCTGTGATGAAAGTCACTGGTCTTGCCCGCCAGACGGGATAAGCTCTAGAATGTGATTTTGAAAATGAATTTCAATTTCATTTTCAAAGTTGCAAGCACTCAAGTTCAGGAGCAAGCTTTCGGTGAATGCATCAACCAGACTCGTCGCCGTGTTGATTGGCCTTGTTGCACTTCTGGCATGGCCGGAACGCAGCCGTGCCCAGGAAAACTACTTCGTCACTTACACCCACCACATGGAGGAGCCGGGGACGCTGGAGGTTTCCAACAAGTCAGTTACAGGTTTCCCCAAGGACGGCAGTAGCTTCATTGGCAGCAGTATGGAACTGGAATACGGCGTAAAGACGTGGTGGACCTCGGAGTTATACCTTGATGGTCAGACCACATTTGGCGAGAACACCACGTTCACCGGCTGGCGCTTTGAGAATCGCTTCCGTCCCCTGCTGCGCGAGCACTGGATCAATCCGGTTCTTTACTTCGAGTTCGAAGACATCAATGGCGCGAACAAATCGCTGCTGGAAGTTGTGGGGCATGACGGGATCGAGGATTTTCTTTCCCGAGCAGAACGCAGCGAGAAGGAACGCGAAGTGGAACTGAAACTGATCCTCTCCAGCAACGCCAAAGGATGGAACTTCGCGGAAAATTTTATTGCGGAGAAGAACCTGGCAAACGAACCGTGGGAGTTTGGGTACGCAGTGGCTGCGAGCCGTCCGCTTTCACTGGTTGCAGGCGCGAAGGCTTGCACCTTCTGCAGAGAAAATTTCAGCCTGGGCGCGGAACTGTACGGTGGATTGGGCGATCGCTACAGCTTCGGCTTTTCGAACACCTCGCATTATCTGGCCCCGACGGTTTCTTTCCGCGTGCCACAAGGCCCCACGTTCAACGTTTCGCCGTCTGCCGGGCTAAACCATAACAGCCATGGCTTCCTGCTGCGCTTCGGCGTTTCTTACGAGATCAACCAGTTCGCTTCCATGCTGCGGAGAAAATAGATGAACCCCCGTAAACTTCGCCTGATTACCGCAATCATTTGCCTGATCGTCTCTGGCAGCATGATATCCGCCGCTTCACTGGGAGACGGGCTTTGGATTTCGCGCGTTCCCGAGAAAGATCGTACGCGGCAGAACCCTTTTGCCGACAGACCAGACGCACCGGCCGCGGGAGCGCGTTTGTTCAGCCAGAACTGTGCCTCATGTCATGGCGATAACGCCACAGGAAAAGGTAATCATCCCAGCCTGCGGAGCGAGCGCGTTCGCAGCGCCACTCCTGGCGAACTCCAGTGGCTGCTTACGAACGGCAGCATGAAAAATGGAATGCCTTCCTGGTCAAAGCTGCCCGAGCAACAGCGCTGGCAGATTGTGACTTACCTGAAGAGCTTGCAGTGAATGCTCCTGCAGCAAAAAAGCACCCGGAAGGCCTCCTCCGGGTGCTTATTTTCGTAGTTCAATCTTTAAAGTCCGTTCTGTTTCTTCTCTCGCTGGAATGGCTGCTCAAGATAGCGTCGTGCCTCATCAAGAGCACCCTGCGTGTTGTCGCCAGTCTGGATGGCCTGGCGATATTCATTCACCGCGCGCGAACGCTGTCCGGTAACGTCAAAGATCTTGCCCAACTGAATGTGACTCCAGACTTCGGTCCAGCGCGGCTCCTGATCGCCGTTCAGCGCTTCGCGATATTCGTTCGCTGCCGACTGATAGTTCCGCTGGAGGTAAAACACTTCGGCAATGCGGTAATGCGCCAGCGAGCTGTTCTTGTTGACTTCCAGCGCTTTGTTGAACTCGGTGAGCGCCTCGGCAAGGCTTCCCTGGGCGGTGAGTTCCTGGCCGCGACGGATCGCAACGCGCACCTTAAGGTCAGACGAATTCTTCAGCACCCAGTTGTTGGGGTCGAGCACCAGCCGGCGCGGCTTGCCGAAAGTCTCCACACTGAAAGGCGATTCGGTGCCCACCACATCAATACGCTTCATTTCCGTCTGGCCGTCGGTATCCACTTTCAGTTCCACGGGCATGTGGAACAAGTCCAGGTCCTGCGTGACTTCGCCCACCACACGGAAACCCTTCTTGATGCGGTACACCGTGTATTTCATCTTGAATTCGGGGGCGCCAGTACCGTTGACCCATTGCGTGAAGAACGGCGCCAGCTTCTCGCCGTTGCTGTTCTGCTCGGCGACAGCCTGAAGATCGTCCATGCTGACGGGCTTGAAGGCGAACTTGGTCATGAACTCCTTCATCGACTTATCGAAGGCCGCATCGCCCAGCACCCAGCGCAGCATATGGAAGATCATGCCGCCTTTGTCCGTTACCAGCGCCTGGAACTGCGGCGAGAAGGTGTCCATTTTGCCTACGTCTGCCAGAGGCGTGGTGTCATACGCCAGAGCGCCAACCGCCATATCGCGCGTGGCGTCTTCAAAGGCGGTTGCGCCGGCCGCGTTCTGGACGTAACGCATTTCCGAAGCGCGAGCTCCGCCGTCCATGATCCACCAGTCGTCCTTGCTCGCCGGGCTCACCATCCCGCCCCACCACTGGTGCGCAATGGAATCGGCCAGCAGCCGGTAGTTCGTCTTGTCGGCAACGTCACGGCTCGCGATCGCGCAAATCTCAGGCGCCCACCATGTCGGCACCGTGTCATCCGGCAGCTCAACCACGTTCAGGACCGGGGTAGGCGCTGGCCCGTAGATGCTGGAGAAAAACTCCATGATCTTGATGGCGGTATCGCCGTACGCAGGCTCCAGGTTCTTCTTCGCATCGTGGAAGAACACATGCATATTGCCGCCGCCATATGTGTTTTCCACGAACGGTCCGGCAATGATCGTGCCCGGGAAGCCTGGTTTCTGATAATTAAGGCTGGCCACCACCTTGCCCGGTGCTGCCGGCTTCTCCGCCTTCACTCGACCGCTGCCCACAACCACCGTTCCCGCGGGAGCCGTAATGTTGATGTTGGCGGTGAAACGGTCAATGCCGTAATTGCTCACCGGGAACCAGCGTCCGGGATAAAGAAGATAAGTGGCGTCTTCGCCGATGTATGCCAGCTTGAGCCCTTCCACCGGGCTGTCATCGGCGTTGGCCAGAGCGCCTTCGTAGTCGAACGTCAGCGTGGTGGTTGTACCCTTGGGAATCGCGGTCGGGAAGGTCACGCGCACGGCATTGTCCTGCGTCACGCGTTCGGCCGTCAGCGGCTTGCCTTTGTCGTCCAGGACCTTGGTGGTATGCAGCGCGTTGTGCAACTCAAAACTGGCGAAGTTGATGTCTTCCAGCGCAGTAAACTTTACCCGGGCCTTGGCCACGATGCGATGCGTCTTGGGGACGATTTCCGCGTCAATCTGATAGTCCTCGGCCCTGATGCGAGCCTTTTGGGCAAGAGCCGGAAGCGCCATGGAACACAAAATGGCGACAAGAAGGCAAGCACGTCGCAGGGGCCGTCGTGCAATATCCATGAAATTCTCCAGAGCTGCTGGTGATATCAGCTTCGATGCTAATTCTTACAGAAAAGCTGTATTCGCACCACCTAACACCACTTGTCCAAATGCGTCAGGCGGAACTGTTCCTTCGGACACTCTGCTGTGTACCATTCGTAGTCCTGAAGTACAGCGAAATGCAGCTTTTTGGGCCAGTTTCTGAGATAATGTTCTGGCTCTGGTGTTACTCTCACTTCAGTAGAGTGGATTTGTGTCTCTAGCTGAAGGGCAGACACCTCAATGACGTTTCTCTCGCGTGTTGTAACCCCTACGCGCAATCGCCGCCTGAATGAGCTGGCAGGGTTTCTTCTGCTCGCCTCCGCGGTCCTCCTGTTCCTCGCCCTGGTGAGCTATTCGCCCACCGACCCCTCGTTCAACACGGCGGCCTCGCTCTCTTCGCGCGGCGCCGGCAATTGGATTGGGCTCTTTGGCGCGTATCTCAGCGATCTCCTGATCCAGAGCTTTGGGATCTGCGTTTTCCTGCTACCGGTAGTGATTGGCCTGTTTGGGCTGCGCTGGTTCCGCTCGCGTGAAATCCCTTCAGCGGGGGCAAAAGCGCTGGGCATTGCGATCCTGCTGATTTTTTCGCCCGCGCTGGTTGCCCTGCTGCCGTTCCACCTTCGCTGGAGACACGCGGTTCCGATCGAAGGATTGCTCGGCCGGATCCTGGGCGACGTTCTGCTGCACTACTTCAACGTGATTGGCGCGTATATTGTCTCGGCGACCATCGTCGCGGTTGCCCTGTATCTCTGCACGGCGTTTTCCTTCAGCGCCGCCCGGATCTGGGCTGAAACCAGATTTGCTTTCGCTTTTGCGCTCAGCCAGCGATTCCAGGATTGGCGCGCCGAACGCGCAAAGAAGAAAGCCGCCAAGCAGGCACAAAAGATTCAGGCGCAGAAAGAGAACAACCGCCGCCTCATTGGCGACCGTCGCACGGCACCAGCTCCCCAGGCATCGATGCCTATACCTGCGCAGCCGCAAGCTTCCGTCAATCCGGCGGAGCGGATGGTTCCGCAAGAGCCAAGCGCTCCGAAGCAGCCAGTCGCCGCCCCTGCTCCAGCTTCGCCTGCGCCGGTGGGTGTTGAAGCGAATGCGGAAATCGAACCGCCGATCGCCTCCCGTGCCGATGCGGAGCGCAAGGCCAAAACTCTGCTGCCCAAGATCGCGGCGGGCGGATACAAGCTACCGCCCACTTCCCTGCTTCACCGCGCGGACGATCAGCAGGTCATCAACGAATCTGAGCTGAAAGAGCTGGCAACCGTGCTCACGGAAAAATGCGCTGAATTCGATGTGCTGGGCAGCGTCACGCAGATCAACCCCGGACCCGTGGTCACTACTTACGAGTTCAAGCCGGAAGCCGGCGTGAAATACAGCCGCGTCACCAGCCTCTCAGAAGATCTCTGCCTGGCGATGCGCGCGGAAAGCATCCTGATCGAGCGCATGGCCGGAAAGTCAACCGTCGGTATCCAGGTACCGAACCATGAGCGCGAAACCATCTGGCTACGCGAGGTGATTGAGGCGCAAGAGTTCACGACGCCAAAGTCGCGGATTACTCTGGCCATGGGCAAGGACATCAATGGCCGCATCGTTACCGCCGACCTCGCCAGCATGCCTCACCTGCTGATCGCCGGCTCAACCGGCTCGGGCAAAAGCGTGGCTATCAACGCCATGATTATGTCCATCCTGTATAAGTCCACGCCGGAGCAGGTGCGATTGATCCTGGTCGACCCCAAGCGGCTTGAGCTGGGCATCTACGAGGGCGTGCCTCATCTCTACGTGCCGATCATCACCGAACCCAAGCTCGCCGCCAACGCGCTCCGCAACGCCGTCCGTGAGATGGAACGGCGACTGAAAGTGCTGGCGGAAAAAGGCGTGCGCAACATCGACCAGTACAACAAGCTTTTCGAGAAGGAAACTCCAGGCCTGTTTGACACGCCCTCGGAGCACGAGCACCGGCCTTTGCCTTATATCGTGATCATCATCGACGAACTTGCGGATTTGATGATGCTCGATCAATCGAACGTGGAAGAGTCGATCACGCGCCTGGCGCAGATGGCCCGCGCTGTCGGCATCCACCTGGTGCTGGCGACCCAGCGTCCTTCGGTGGATGTGATCACCGGCCTGATTAAGGCTAACTTCCCATCACGTATCTCGTTCCGCGTGGCCACCAAGATCGACTCGCGCACCATTCTGGACGCCAACGGCGCCGAATCGTTGCTCGGCAGGGGCGACATGCTCTACCTGCCCTCCGGCTCCGCACGCGTTCACCGTGTGCACGCGCCCTTCACCACGGAAAAAGAAATCCATGCGGTGGTGGAGTTCTGGCGTGCCCAGGGCGCTGCTCAATACGAGCAAAAGTTCCTTGAGGCTCCGAAGGACGAGAAAGAAAAGGTCGGCGTTACCGGCTCGGCTGGCGGTGACGATTCCGGCGAGGACGAAAACGACGAGCTTTATCAGGACGCGGTGCGACTTGTGATCGAGTTTGGGAAGGCCTCCACCTCGCTGCTACAGCGACGGCTCCGCATAGGCTACGGCCGAGCAGCCCATCTCATCGACTTGATGGAAAAGGATGGCATCGTGGGAGCCGCCGACGGTCCGAAACCGCGCGAGGTGCTGAAGCGCCCAGACTGGCTGAGCGAAGTGGAAGAAGCGCTGCGGTAAGCCTGAGTAAGACCATGCAGCTTTAAACATGGTGTGCCTTCGTGTCCTTCATGGTTGGCTTTGTAGTAACGATCTTGCGCAAACTCCAGAGTTGCCCGACTATGTTCGGTCGGAGATTGTCTGATGTCCTTCACAGAGCGGCGCAAGCATCCACGTCACGCCTGCGGTCTTGCAGTTGAAGTTCGTCCCGCGGGAGAAACTTCCATGCTATCCGGACGCCTCGCCGACATCTGCCTCGGCGGGTGCTATATAGCTACTGTGTCTCCACTTCCGCCGGGAATCGCCGTCACCGTCTCTTTCGGGTCCAATGGCGAACGCGCCGCGATTGCCGGAAAGACCATTACGTCAATGCCCGGCAGCGGCATGGGAATTGAATTCACCAGTCCCGCCCAGGAGATTACTCGCCGTATTCAGGCACTGATCGAACAGATTAACCAGGAAGACGCGAACCTGGCGATCTGATTTCTGTCCCGAACTTCGCGAGACATCGCTGTGGTTTGATTTGCCTACCAGGGCTGCCCATACTCAGGGCCATCTTTTGAGTTGTTTATCCCGGACCCGCTCTACCGTACACGCCGTGTCGGACCTTGTACCTCCTGTTCCTCCGTAATGCCCCCGCCCTGACCAGCCGGTGGAAGAATACTCTTAAGGAGTATGGCAATGGCAGTTCAATATCAGGAACGGCGGAGATATCCGCGATACGCATGTGATACAGGCGTTCGCGTTCATCCCGAAAAGGGCAGCGGCGGATACTGGGGCACTTTGTCTGACATTTCGCAGGGCGGCTGTTACGTTTACACCTTCTCGCCTCTGCCGGTAGGCCAGATGGTAACGCTGGTAATGAAGATCGATGGCGCGGAACTGAACGTTGGAGGGAAGATCGTAAGCTCCCATCCGGGTGTTGGAATGGGAGTCGCGTTCGCCGGTTTCATCCATGAAGATGGCGAAGCACGCCTGAAGAAGTTCCTCGATAGGCTCGCGCTGAACCCGACTCCGAAAGATTCGGCGCCGGTCTTTCACTAAAGCTTGCCTGCACATCAAGGCTGAGCCGCTGCCGTCTTCATTGATCGCAGCGCGACTCCGCCGAGCACCAGCACAGCCGCGATGATCGCGATCCACAGCAGCGCCGGATGCCGTTCTGTCCAAGGACGCTCATCCGGCCTGCCCGTATAGCTTCCGTTTTCCTGTTGCGGTCCCAGCGCAGCCTGCGATGCTGCCTTATCTTGCTGAAAGAGCTTGGTGTAGTCGTAGACCGGGGTGGTGAGCTTTTCATCGCCGTAGTAGAGAGCGAGTGGGTTCGTCGCGGCAGCTTCGAAGTACAAACGGCGCTCCTGCTGCTCCAACCACACGCTGTTAAACCGCAGAGAGGCATCGTCGCCATTGTGAACCACCACTGACAGTTGCTTTTCACCAGCCGCGGTGAAGGTTACTTCCAGGTTTTCCGAGTCGATCTTAGTCCCTGATCGGACCATGTGAATCCGGCTGATCTCCCCCGAGCCGATGTGCTGCTTCTGATCGTTCAGGATTTCCACCTCGCGGCGAAAATTCGGCTGAACCGGACTGATCACAAAGATTACACGCTCAACTGGTGTGTTCTCCGGAACCGGGAAGGTGAAAATCGTGTCTTTGCCGTCCTGTTTCGGCTCCGGATTGCTGTTTACCTCTCGCCATACCGGTTTTGAGTCTTGCCGCATCTCCGAGCTGGCGCCCGTGACTTCATCGGGCTGCACTGGCCCATCAATCGCCACGCGCAGGTACTTGAACGTTGAACGTGGAAGCCGAAGCATACCACTGCCGCCAAGGTTCTCCTTGGAGAACTCGTAGATGATGTTATCGCTCAGGAATGCCCAGTTGTTGCCGTGCGGATCATCCTGACCTTCCACGCGTGCATGTGCGATGAAGTTCCTGCTCGCGAGCTTCAACGCGACATGGTCGTATTCAGGCACTCCCTCCATGTCAAGGAGGAATTGTGTTTTCCCTGCGACAATCGACTGCTGGAGTACGCGAACAGGACGCTCCTCATGCTCGCTGCTGCCGCGCTCAATGACGAGAGCATACGGGTGCTCGGAATCGCCTGCGTAGAGTCGCAGGTCGCCCAGGTCAGGACGCGCATGTTTCCAGATTGACTCGTCAACTACCACATAATTCTGGCCCGGCGTGACTGGCTGCACTGAGCGCGTGTATTTCAGGTACGCCAGCGAGGTGGCCATGGCTGTGCTGATCAGCACCAAAAGCATGAATGCGAGTTGAGCAATTCTCTTGTTCATGACGCGGATTTCTCGGGAGGCTTCGCGGTTTTCAATTCTGACGCCTTCGGGTTCTTCTGCATCCACACCCTCCACGTGATCGGGCCGGCGGTTTGATTATCGATCGGATGGCCGGCCAGCTTGAGCGCCAGCTTGATCTGTCCGTGGTGGTAGCCTTCGTGCCAAATCATGTGCTGAAGCAGGAGAATCGGATGATCATAATGAAGATTCATTTCCCTGCCGGCCTCCACTCTGCCTCGAACCGCATCCCGCACAGCGCTCGCGCTTTCGTTCAGCAGCGTGGCCGTCCGACCCGGATCGCGCTCAGCTGCCCATTCTTGCGGCGGTAGTTCTCGGGCAAATTCAGGAGCGTCTTCGGAAACGAACACCAACCGTACATAGTGGATGTGAGCGAAAAGCCCGGCAACCGATGGGCCGCCCTCGATCGCCTTTGTCTCAAGCCGCTCCGGCGGGATCGCACGGAGAAGGTTTACCAGGATCGTATTGCTCCTGTCCCAGGAATCCAGCACGGCCTCAAGCAGGCTCTGGTCTGAAGCGGCTGCCATGTAAACTCCCTTTGAATCTGCCAATGTACGCTGCCGTTGAACTGAAGTGCGGTTACGCAGTCTCGGGTCGTGATCTTCGCGATAACCTGAGCCAGTCGCGATGATAAATGTACGATAGCCCCATCAGTACCACACCCAGGGCAATAAAACTCAACACGCGATAGCCCTGCTCCAGGTTCCAGGTGTCATAGATAAACACTTTTCCAATCGTCACTGCCATCAGCACAAGAGCCTGCCAGCGCACAAACGAGGACTGTTTCCAGAAGCCGAACAGCATAAGCCCCGCGCCGTAGACCAGCCATATGACGGAGTAGCTCAGATCGCGCGCGAAGGCCAGCTGCTGGTTCATCTGGTACTGGGCCGTGTTGCGCGGGTACGTGTGGGCAATCTGGCGGTCGAAATATCCCCCAGCTTCCAGCGTCAAAGCACGCAATGCAAGCAGGTTCAGGATCACCGCCGCGACCCGGACCAGCGGTCGCTCAGCCTCGCTGGCATAATGGTCGCCCGCCGCCACGATGCCAGCGAGAATCGCGATCGCAACTAGATATGTCGCGAAGCGCGCGTTGAATACCAGCGTCTGGACGCTGAAGTTGTCGATCATGAGGAGCCGGACGATTCCCAGCGCCAGCGTAGCGCCGGCAAAGAAGCGCAAGAAGTCCGTTTTCGTCTTTACCGATATATAGAGCAATGCCGCCGACTCGATCAGCCAGCCGATGGTGATCCAATGCTCATCCAGCTTGAGAGGGATCGCGATGGTGATGAACGCAATCGCGATCGCCAGGTGCAGCATGTTGACCAGCTTCACGGTCGCCGCGTCGCTGCCAAGCCGTCGCTTGAATTGGCTGCTCAGAATCAGATAGCCAGCGGCGAGTCCGAGCGCATACCACGTGAGCGTCACGCGTTCGCGCTCGTACATCGCAAACAAGGCCAGGAAAACGGCCGCTGCGTTCACCAGCGGGAGGATCGTCAGCGTGATCGGTGCCCCAGAGTGCCAGCGCGAAGGAGTCAGCGGCGTGACCAGTGGAACCGCCGCGAAGATCGCGCCCAGAAGGAGCGTAAAGAAGACCGTTACCTGACGCTGCGGGTCGGTGTAGAACTCGCTGTACCAGCCGACATAAAGAAGTACCGTTCCAATGAAGCTGCCGGTCAACAGGCGTCGCCAAGGCTTGAAGAAGACCATCACCAGCATGGCGATATCGAGCAGAGCCGTGTAAGAGAAGAGAAAAATTTCGGCGTTCTTGCCCGTAGAAAGCAGCAGGGGCGTGCTGAAGCCGCCAACCAGAGCGTACGCCGCCAGGATTTCTGCGTCCTGAGTGAGCGCCAGGATGATGGTAAACGCCGTAACCAACAGCATGGCGCCGAACGCCAGTTCGATCGGAACCAGATGATAGACCTGAAATGCGGCCCAGAGGGAGAGATAGATCGTTCCGATTCCGACGGCCTTCAGAGACCAAGAAAAAGGCAGGTAGCCGCGGCTGCGGAAAAGCTCGCTCCACACCACCACCGCGATTCCAGCAGCCAGCCCGATGATGATGCGGCCGGCGGGGCCTACCAACCCAACGTCAAACGCATACTTCAGGCCGTACGAAACGCCGATCAGGACCGCCGCAATGCCTATTCGGTTCAGCCATACTCTGCCGATTTTCCCTTCCAGTTCGTTGTCACCAGCGTGATGCAGTGGCGCGATTTTTGGTGCAGGCGGCATCGGCGGTGGCGGAGGAGGAATCTTTGGCAGGAGTGCGTTGCGCGCCGCTGGCGGAGTGGCCGGCTGAACGACACTTGCTGGCGGCACCCGTGGCGTTGCGAGAGCCTGGGGTTCCGGCTGCCTGGCCGAAAGCGCCTGCTCGAGCTTATAGACGCGTGAGGTCAGCGTGGCGAGCTGCTCCCGAAGCGCAGAAAGCTCATCTTGTGGGTTGGCCATGTGGCTAAGCTAACCGATCACAGGCTCCGTTAAAAGCATTACTTGGGTGTAGCGGACCTCAAGATTTGCGTTGCTCGGGCTTGTGGGGCCCAGCCAAGTTCATCGAGACTATAGGGATCCCTCGCTCACGCTCGGGAGTAAACCCAATCACTTCCGGCAGATCGCCCGAATCGTCTCCAGTGCCTGCTCGCAGTCGGCGCGGCTAACGTCCATGTGTGTGACCATGCGCATCTGTTGCGGGTTGATCCCCGCTGCCAATACATTTTTCCCGCCCAGTTGGCGGGAAAATTCCGCCGTGTCCATTCCGGTGCCGGTGACGTCGAAAACGAGAATATTCGTGACCACTTTCTTCGGATCGATCTTGATTCCGGGAATCTGCGCGAGCCCTTCCGCCAGGAACCCGGCATTGTCGTGATCTTCTTTCAGGCGTACCGGCATCTTTTCCAGCGCGATAAGCCCCGCCGCGGCCAGAATGCCTGCCTGCCGCATGCCTCCGCCCAGCGCCTTACGGACGGAACGCGCCTTTTCGATGAATTTCTTGCTGCCGACCAGCATCGATCCCACGGGTGCGCCGAGACCCTTGGAGAGGCAGAACATCACCGAGTCGAATTTGCGGGTGATCTCTGCCACCGGCTTGCCCACCGCAACCGAGGCATTGAATACACGTGCCCCATCCAGATGCACCGGCAATCCTGCCTCATGGGCACGGTCGCAGATGTCATCGGCCACTTCCTGCCGATAAACCGTGCCGCCGGCCATGTTGTGCGTATTCTCCAATGACACTAGCCCGGTCTGCGCCTTGTAGTAAATTCCAGGCGCGATCCGCTTCTTGATCTCCGTCCAGGTCAGAGTGCCGTCGTCACTATAGATGGGCCGCGCAACGCAGCCGGAGAATGCCGCCAGCATGGCCATCTCATAATTGAAGATATGGCCGCGCTCCTCGCAGATGATCTCCTGCCCGTGATGCGTGTGGATCTTGATCGCAATGGCGTTTCCCATGCTTCCGGTGGGGACAAAGATGGAGGCCTCGCGTCCGAAGATCTGTGCTGCGCGGGCTTCCAGCCGGTTGACCGTCGGGTCTTCGCCATAAACGTCGTCACCGACCTCGGCTTCCGCCATGGCCCGCCGCATCTCAGGCGTGGGCTTTGTGACGGTGTCACTGCGGAAGTCGAGAGCGGGCTTGTTGTTTGTTTGCGTCGTCGTGGCTTCTTTCGGTTCTGCGATGTTGGAACTCATATTTAGTTGGTAAATGGGTAATTTCGTAATTGAGTACTTTGTTCCGCGTCGCGTGCCCGCTTCCAATTACCCGATTACCAGATTACTCAATTGCCAATCTCAGACGGTTCCTGCTCGCTGATAAATCTCTCAAAAACTTCATTCGACAGCAGCCGCCCGCGTGGCGTCAATCGTATGTGTTCTCCGGCTTGCTCCAGCAGCCCACCCGCCACGAGCTCATCGATTACGGTCTGAAAACCGTCAATTCGCTCATGCCCGTGGTGCGCCCATAACTCCTCCAGAGATACGCCGCGGTTCATACGCAGCCCAAGAAAGAACGCCTCCTCTGCCGCCTGCGCCGAACTCACCTCTGATATCGCCGTTCCCGGACCGGAGAGAAACTGGTCGTAGTTATCGCTGGTGGCCATGCGAATGCCGTCGATGCCTCTTGCCCTCAATTCATTGCCGGCCGGCAGCATGGAATGCGCATCGACCCCGAATCCGAAATATGGCTGTCGTGTCCAGTATTTGAGGTTGTGTCTGGATTCAAAGCCCGGTCGTGCGAAGTTGGAAATCTCATACTGCTCAATGCCCGCTTCACTGAGCCGCGTGATCGCAGTCTCGTAGAGCTCCGCCGTGAGGTCGTCATCCGGAACAAAATGCGCATGATACTTTGTGCCACCGGCAATCAGTTCGCGCCCCAGCCGGGAATCCTCATCTACTTCCAGCATGTACACGCTTACATGCGGCACGCCTGAGACGATCACCTGGTCGAGCGATTCATTCCAGCTTTCGCGCGTCTGGTGGGGCAATCCGGCAATCAGGTCCACATTGATGTTACTGACACCCGCCTTGCGCAGCCGCTCAATGTCATTCAGCGTCTTTTCCCGGGTATGCAGCCGTGCGACGGATGCTGCCTCTTTGTCAATGAACGACTGCACGCCCAGGCTCACCCGGTTCACTCCACGCGTGGTCATCGCGTGGATCATCGGATCGCTGAGGGTTCCCGGCGCGCATTCGACTGTGACTTCGGCTCGTGGCAGAGTCCTGAACTGCTGCCGTACTTCAAACATCACGCGCTTGAACTCTTCCGGCGGCAACAGGCTGGGGGTTCCACCGCCGAGGTAGATCGTGTCCACCGGCTCAGGAATATCTGCGCCGCGCTCCGCAGCAATCCGCGTCGCATCGCGCATATCAGCGACGAACCGGTCCGCGTACTGGCCCATCTGCGCAGCGGAAAATACTCCTGACGCGAAGTTACAGTACGTGCACTTGGAGCGGCAAAACGGGACCGAAATGTAGATTCCAAGGGGCACTGCTGAAATTCTAAATTCAAAGTTTCAAATTGGAAATTTGGCGCGCCATCGAGACTCAGTTTACATCGTGCTCCGATTGAGCTGTGTCTATACAATGAATGTCTATGCTCAAACGCCCCGTAATCACTGGAATGGGCGCCGTAAGCCCCAATGGTATTGGAAATACAGCCTTCTGCCAGGCGATTCTTGATGGCAAGAGCGGCGTAAAGAAAATCACCCGGTTTGACGCTTCTGACCTTTCTGTACAGATCGCAGGCGAGGTGCAGGATTTTGATGAAATGCAGTGGATTGAGGCCCGCGAGCGAAAGCACGTCTCGCGCTGTGTGCCTCTCGCCATCGCCGCCGCCACGGAAGCCCTGCAGGATGCCGGAATCGATTTCACGAAAATGACGCTCGACCAGCAGCGCGAAATCGGCGTGACCCTTGGCACCGGAGGGGGCGCCAACGACTTTACCGACCAGCAATACCATCTCTACTATCAGGGCAAGATCAAGCAGGTAAGCATCTTCACCATTCCCAGCGGGACCATGGGGACCATGTCCAGTGAAGTAAGCATGCGCTTTGGGTTCCGCGGTCCCAGCCACGTGGTCACCACTGGCTGCACCTCGTCCACTGACGCGATCGCCTACGCCATGCGCCAGATTCAACTCGGCATACAGCCCATGATGCTGGTCGGCGGCGTGGATTCGCCCCTGGCATGGGGCATCCTGAAGGCTTTTACGCTGATGAAGATCATGACCGAGCGCTGGAACAATGAGCCCGGACGCGCTTCCCGCCCATTCAATGCTGATCGCGACGGCTTTGTGATCGCCGAAGGCGCATGGATGTTTATTCTCGAGGATTTTGACCATGCTCGCGCGCGCGGCGCGAAGATCTACGCCGAAATCGCCGGCTACGGCTCAACCTGCGAGGCTTTCCACCGGGTACGTCTGCAGGAGTGCGGCGAAGAGCCCGCGCGGGCGATTGGGCTCGCAATGAAAGAGGCCGGTATCGGCCAGAAGGACGTGCAATACGTAAATCTTCACGGCACTTCCACCGAGCTCAATGACCGCATTGAAACCCGGGCGCTCAAGCTCGCGCTGGGCGACCACGCCTACAAGGTCCCGATGTCGGCGCTCAAGTCGCAAATCGGCCATCCTCAGGGCGCATGCGGTGCAGCAGGTCTCGCGGCGACGCTGGTAGCCATGAGTCACGGTCAGCTTCCGCCTACCATCAATCTTGAGAATCCCGACCCGGATTGCGATCTTGATTACGTTCCCGACGCCGGCCGCAAAGTTGAAATCGAACACGCCATCTGCAACTGCATCGCATTCGGATCGAAAAATTCGGCGCTGGTGCTGAGAAGGATTGCCTGAGAAGGGCTGAGTCTTAATCCTTCGTCGCGGCATCGAATCGACTAGTCTGTCCAGTGCGGGCGCACCCGCACGCCCCCTGTAAAATAGAAGTTTCCTGACCCATGGCAGAAGAAGAGGTATTAGGTAAAGCGTATGACAGCAGGCTGATGAAGCGGCTGCTGGGCTACCTGCGTCCGTACTGGTGGCAGTCGACTGTCACCCTGGCCGCCATTCTGCTGAAGGTGCTACTCGGGCCTGACGTGATCGGCCCCTATGTCACAGCCGCCGTTATTGATCGTTACCTTTCGGCGGCCCACGGCACTCCTCATTTCATTGATCGCTGGCTGAGCCCGAATCCCCTGATCGGCGTCGGCCAGGTGGCGCTGGTGTACCTGATCGCCCTGTGCTTCAACTTCGGCCTGGAATTCGTGCAGACCTATCTCATGCAGTGGACGGGCCAGAAGGTGATGTTCGACCTCCGAAGCCAGATTTTCCGCCACCTGCAGGAGATGCATGTCGGGTTCTATGACAAGAACCCGGTCGGCCGGCTAGTCACGCGCGTGACCACTGACGTTGATGCGCTGAACGAAATGTTCACCGCCGGCGTGGTCTCAATCTTCGAAGACGTGTTCATCCTGGCGGGCATTGTCTTTGTCATGCTGCGGATGAAATGGTGGCTGGCGCTGATTACCTTTGCCGTGCTCCCGCTGATCTTCTGGGTCACCATGATCTTCCGCAAGTCTGTGCGGGAATCATACCGGCGCATTCGCGTCGCCATCGCGCGCATCAACGCCTACCTGCAGGAACACGTTACGGGCATGGTGGTGCTGCAGCTCTTCAATCGGGAGAAGCGCGCGTACAGAAAATTCGACCAGATCAATGAACAGCACATGGAAGCGTTCAAGGACGCCATCTTCGCGTACGCGCTCTACTATCCCGTGGTGGAAATCCTCTCCACTATAGCGATTGCGGCAGTCCTGTGGTTCGGTGGACTGAAGGTTCTTGTCGGCGCCGTGAGTCTCGGCGTGGTGACCGCGTTCATGCAGTATGCGCAGCGTTTCTTCCGCCCGATTCAGGACCTGAGCGAGAAGTACAACATTCTTCAGTCTGCCATGGCGTCGGCCGAGCGCGTGTTCAAGCTGCTCGATACGCGGGTCGAGATCGTCTCACCCGAAAGCCCCTTGCGTGTGGAAGGCAAGGGTAGGATTGAGTTCGATCATGTGTGGTTCGCATACCGCAGGATGGAAGAAGAGATGGTCGATGCTGACGGCGCTGCTCCGCAGGCGCGCGCAGCGACCAGCAACGGTCATCCTCCGGCTTCAGCCGACGGTTCCGGTTACGACTGGATTCTGCGCGATGCCTCATTCGTGATCGAGCCGGGAGAAACCGTGGCCATTGTCGGACATACCGGCGCGGGTAAGACCACGATCATCTCGCTGCTCATGCGCTTCTACGATATCCAGCGCGGCTCCATTCGCATTGACGGAGTGGATATCCGCAAGATGGATTTGAAAGAGTTGCGCCGCCGATTCGGTGTAGTACTGCAGGATCCGTTTCTGTTCAGCGGCACCATTGAAAACAACATCCGTCTCGGCTCCTCGTGGATCAGTGACGAACAGGTGGAAGCGGCCGCCGAAAGCGTGAACGTGGCTGATTTCATTCGCACGCTTCCACGGGGCTTCAAGGAACCGGTCCTGGAACGGGGCAGCACGCTGAGCACAGGCCAGAAACAGCTGATCTCGTTTGCGCGCGCGCTCGCGCACGATCCCAAAATCCTGATCCTCGACGAAGCCACCTCCAGCGTGGATACCGAAACCGAGCTGCGTGTGCGCGATGCGCTCACTCAGATGGTGGAAGGCCGCACCTCGGTCATCATCGCCCACCGGCTTTCAACGATTCAGCGGGCTGACAAAATCATCGTCATGCATAAAGGTCGGGTCCGCGAAATCGGCAGCCACCAGGAGCTGCTCGCGCATCGTGGAATTTACTGGAAGCTGTATCAGCTCCAGTACAAGGACCAGGAGATTCCCGCAGGAGAGACGAATGTCGGGGCAGACGACTGAACTCATCGGGTGATCGGGAGATCTGGTGATCAGGTGATCTGAGAGCCCATCAAAGGGTGAAGGAAAAACCCGTGCATCGTTTTTATCTCGCGCTGGTTCTGTTTGCATCTTCCGCCGCAGCGCTTGTGATCGGGTTGGCCCTGTCTTCGTTTCGAAGAGTTGCCGGAGGTAAGGCAACCGGATTCGGAGTTGTGCTTGGCTCTCCAGCCGAAAATCTTTGGCGGCTTCTTATCGCAATTCTCCTTGCTGTGGTCTCGTATTGGTTGGCAGGCAAATTGATCCACCATTAATCCCTTTGCGCTGCTGGTCATGCACTCTCAACAGCGTGTACATTGAGTGCAGCGCATGAGCCGATCACTCGATCACCAGATCACCCGATCAACCGATTTGTTTTTTCTCTCCGCGGGCGAGGCGTCCGGTGACAATTACGGCGCGCAGCTCATCGAGGCTCTGCGCCGCCTCTCGCCCGGCGCCGTGTTCTTTGGCATGGGTGGAGAACGCATGCAGGCTGCCGGGTGCGACCTTCAGGTGCACGCAAAGGAAGTCGCAGTTGTGGGTCTGGTGGAAGTGATCACGCACCTGCCGGCGATCCGAAAGCGGTTCAAGGATTTGGTAGCTGAGGCCGCGCAGCGCAGGCCCACGGCCGCCATCCTCATCGACTTCCCCGACTTCAACCTGAGGCTCGCGAAAGAGCTGCACGCTCTCGGTATTCCTGTCTTCTACTTCGTCAGCCCGCAGATCTGGGCCTGGCGCACCGGACGCGTGGAACAGATCAAGAAGTACGTCCGGGAGATGATCGTCATCTTTCCATTTGAGCAGGAGTTCTATCGCAAGCACGGTGTTGAGGTCAGCTATGTGGGGCATCCGCTCGCCTATGAGCCGTTGCCCGAGGTGAACCGCCCGGAGTTCGCGGCCCGATTCAAACTGGACGGCAGCAAGCAGTGGATTGCGCTTCTCCCGGGCAGCCGCCGCAAGGAAGTTCGGCAGAATCTCCCCTGCATGCTCGATGCGGTCCAGCTGCTCCTGGAAGAAGGACAAGATTTCGAGTTCCTGCTGCCGGTGGCTTCCACGCTCGATAAGGAATGGGTGCGTTACCAACTCGGCCCTGCTTACACAAGGATCAGGCTCACAGAAGGAGCTTCTGCCACGGTAATGCTTTCGCGCGCCGCGATGGTCGCCAGTGGGACGGCCACAGTGGAATCCGCCCTCACCGGAACGCCTTTTGTAGTCGTCTACAAACTCGCCCCGCTCACCTGGTTACTGGGGCGCAGGCTCGTTTCGATCGACACATTCGCCATGCCAAACCTGATCGCCGGGCGCAAGATTGTGCCCGAGCTGATCCAAAGCGAGTTCACCGGACCGAACGTCGTCAGGGAGTTGAACAAGATCATTCCGGATGGACCAGCACGCCAGCAGATGCAAGCTGATTTGCAGCAGGTACGGAACGAACTGCGCGACCCGCAGAGCAGTGAAGAACCGGCGATGCGAGCAGCGCGTGAAATTCTCGCAGTACTGAACCCAAATGACTGATGGCCGGCGGTGATCTCTTTTAAAGACTTTTTGACGGCCAGATAACAGGTTCAATCTTCACGGCGCGACGGCCGCTTCTTGCATCTAAACCTTGCTGGCAGTGGTGTGCGCCGGCAGTCCCTGAACGGCATGCGATCCAACCCATCAGTACTCGCTCCTGAATCGAGCGGAATTTCCGAATGCCTGGACCGTTTAGCGGCCCAGAAACGGAGCATCCGTCCGCTCTCGACGTACCGCCTACAGTTCAACGCGAACTTCGGCTTTGAACACGCGCGCAGGCTGATAGGTTATCTACACGCTCTGGGTATATCGCACGTTTACGCGTCACCCATCTTGAAAGCACGCGCCGGAAGCAATCACGGGTATGACATCACCGACCACAACCAGCTCAATCCGGAAGTCGGGAGCTATGAAGATTTCCAGGCGCTGGTCCGTGAGCTGAAAGACTACGGCATGGGACAGGTGCTGGACATCGTCCCGAACCATATGGGGATCGGTTTTGGAGCGAACCCATGGTGGCAGGACGTTCTCGCGAATGGCCGCGCCTCAGAGTTCGCAGAATTCTTCGACCTCGATTGGAACCCGCTCAAGCCTGAGCTGCGCGATAAACTGCTGATCCCCATTCTCGGCGACCAGTACGGCGCCGAACTGGAGCAAGGCCACGTAAAAGCAGTTTGTGATGATCAGGGCTTCCATGTGGAGTACTACGACAAGGTGCTGCCGATAGATCCACAGACGATCCCGATGCTCTTTGAACCAGTCAGCGCAGAAATACAGAATCCGGAGCTGCGCAACATACTCTCCGGGTTGCGCAATCTTCCTTCGCACAGCACCACGGATGGAGAGCTGGTCCGGCAGCGACGGCGTTCCATTGGTCCGCTCACCCAGGCACTACAGCATCTGATCACAAAATCGAAAGATGTTCAGGAGATCGCAAGAAAGGCAGTGGCGCACTGCAATGGGACCGCGGGCGATCCACGAAGTTTTGATTGCCTGCATCGACTGCTGGAAGCGCAGGTCTATCGCCTGGCACACTGGCGCGTCTCCGGAGAAGAAATCAATTACCGCCGGTTCTTTGACATCAATGACCTGATCGGCCTGCGGATGGAGAACCCGCGCGTCTTTGCGGCTACACACCAGTTACTCCGACGCCTGCTGGCAGAAGATTTGATCCAGGGTGTGCGCATTGACCATTGCGACGGGCTGCTTAACCCGCGGCAATACCTGGTCCGCTTACAAATGTTGTATGCAGCCAGCCAGTGCTGCGGCACTACGCCACGCCCTCCGCTGGCCGAGAACGGAATTGAGCAGGAAGTGCAGCAAGTATTCGGCCAGCACGACTGGATGCGGAATGGCGCTCCGCTCTACACCGTCGTCGAAAAGATCCTGGAACCAGGAGAAGATCTTCCACTGGAATGGGCGGTGGACGGGACCTCCGGCTACGATTTCACAACGCTGGTGAACGGTATCTTCATTGACCGGCGAAATGAGCGTTTCTTCACGAACCTCTATCACCGTTTCATTGGCGGGGCCACGAATGTGGACGCACTGATCTATAACAGCAAGAAGCTGATCATGCACGCGTCTCTCGCCAGTGAGGTCAACGTTCTGGCCCATCTCCTGGATGAACTCTCCCTGGTTGATCGCTACGCCCGCGACTTCACACGGAAGGCGCTGCGTGACGTTATCCGTGAGACCATCGCCTGTTTCCCCGTGTATCGCACGTATATTGACGAGCGCGGCGAGATCACCGAACGCGACCGAAATTACATCAATGAGGCGATCGTCCGCGCCAAGCGGCGCAACCCTGACAAGGCGCCTGCCAGCTTCGACTTCCTGCGGGACATTCTGCTGCTGCGCCATCGCGATGGCGATGACCGTACCGAACTCTACCGCAAGAAACTCTATTTCACGCTGAAATTCCAGCAGCTCACCGGCCCTGTAATGGCCAAAGGGCTGGAAGATACTGCCTGCTACATCTACAACCGGTTTATCTCGGTGAATGAGGTGGGCGGAACGCCCAGACAATTCGGTACCAGCGAGGACGAATTTCACAAAGGGAACCTGAAGCGTGCTGAACGCTGGAAGTTTTCCATGCTCGCCACCTCGACTCATGACACGAAACGCAGCGAAGACGTTCGAGCGCGACTGAATGTACTTTCCGAGATTCCGCGGATCTGGTCCTCACAGGTGCTGCGCTGGCGCAAACTCAATCGTAGCCGCAAGCGTCTCCTGGGCGATGGTCGCACGGTCCCTGATCTCAACGAAGAATACCTGCTGTACCAGACGCTGGTGGGATCATGGCCTTTCGACCTGAGTACACAGGAGGCGCGGGAATCGTACACGCAGCGTATCCGCGAGTACATGAACAAGGCTGTGCATGAGGCGAAGGTCAACCTGAGCTGGATCAGCGACGATCCTGGATATGTGGAAGCCCTGGAACAGTTCGTCACTCGCATCCTCACTCCCGGGACGCAGAGCCGGCCGAATGCTTTCCTCGAACAGATTCAGGCCTTCACGCAGATCACATCTCTCTTCGGTGCGGTAAACTCGCTCGCGCAACGCCTGCTGACGATCACATCACCGGGAAACCCTGATATCTATCAAGGAACCGAACTCTGGGACTTGAGCCTGGTTGACCCGGACAATCGACGGCCGGTGAACTACGGTGTACGGGAGAAGTTACTTTCGGAGCTTGATCGTCGCGCGGAAGCCGGGAACCTGCCACAGCTCTGCGCTGAGATGCTATGGAACTACCAGGATGGGCGACCGAAGCTCTGGACTACCATGCAGGCAATGCGCCTGCGTCGCGACAGGCGTGAACTCTTCCACGGAGGGAGTTACGTTCCCCTACATGCCCAGGGTAACAAGCGGGAACATGTGATCGCCTTTGCGCGCGAACACGGCGGCCATGTGGCCGTTACAGTTGTGCCTCGGCTCTCTTGCGCGCTGGCCCAAGGGACAATGCAAATGCCGCTCGGCCTATTGTGGGAGAACACCGAGCTGCCGGTCACATCAAAGACCCCCGAGTTTCTGGAGAATGTGTTCACCGGAGAAAAGATCAAGGTCAGCCCAAGGCGCACGCTGCTATGCAGCGAAATCTTCGCGCATTTCCCGGTAGCGCTGCTGGTCAGCGGCTGACACCACCGGCACACGATCCGTGAGTTCAGAAATCGCCGCAAGCTTCGCTGCCAATTGTTGCGTCAGCAATGCCGGAGCCAGACGCCAGCCCCAATTCCCGTCACTCCGGGACGGGGTATTCATGCGCGCATCGCTGCCCAGACCGAGCACGTCCTGGACAGGGATGATCGCGAGGCGTGCCGTAGACGCGAGCGCACCACGGATAAAGGCCCAGTGCATGCCATCCTCCGCAGGACCGAAGTATTCAAGGGCATGCTGTTTTTCTTCCTTTCCCGCAGACTGCCACCAACCCGGTGTGGTGTCATTGTCATGCGTACCGGTGTAGACCACGCAATTCGGCTCAAATCTGTGCGGAAGGTAAATGCGGGCTCCGGGATCGTTAAAGCCGAATTGAAGCACCTTCATTCCGGGAACGCCAATGCGGTCTCGCAAGGCGAGAACCTCGGGCGTAATCATGCCCAGATCTTCAGCGATAAAGGGGAGATCGCCAAGGCGTTCGCGTAATACCCGGAACAGATCATCTCCCGGTCCTTTCAACCATCGGCCATGAATGGCGGTGGGTTCTGAAGCCGGGATCTCCCAATACGCCTCAAAGCCACGGAAGTGGTCGAGGCGAAGGATGTCACAGGTCGTGAGTGACCACGACATGCGATGCGTCCACCAGTCATAGCCCTGGCCCCGGCAGACGTCCCAGCGATACAGAGGATTCCCCCATCGCTGCCCGTTAGCGCTAAAAGCGTCAGGAGGCACGCCGGCCACTACGGTCGGCAAAAGATCTTCGTCGAGGAAGAAAATGTCGGGGTTGCGCCAGACATCAGCGCTGTCATAGTTCACGAAGATTGCCACATCGCCAACGATCTTGATGCCGCGTTGAGCGCAATAGCGGTGCAGTGCCCGCCACTGCTCAAAGAACGCAAACTGAATCGCGCGCTCAATTTCCAGGTCGCGCTGATACTCAAGTCCGAATTGATGGAGAGCCTGAGGCTCACGCCGCGCCAGCCCTTTCTCCCATGAGCTCCACGTGGCCCCTTTGTGCACCTGCCGCATTACGTCAAAAAGGACAAAGTCTTCCAGCCACCACGCGGTTTCCTTCTTGAACGCTTCGAAACGGGTGCGATCACCGCCGCGGCCTTCAAGGAAATTCTGGGCAGCCTCCCGAAGGAGCGGCATTTTGTAAGCAAGAACTTCTTCAAAATTGACCCGACCGCCCGGTCCGGGTGCACCCTTGAGCCGGTCTTTGCCCAGCCATCCGCGTTCGGCCAGCCGTTCGAGGCTGATCAGCAGGGGATTGCCGGCAAAGGCGGAAATCGCTGAATAGGGGGAGTTTCCCATCCCCGGAGGCGAGAGCGGCAGGACTTGCCACAGCCCCATGCGGGAATGGTCGAGAAAATCGGCGAAGGCATAGGCTTCCGGTCCAAGGTCGCCTATGCCCCCGAGTGAAGGCAGGGATGTGGGGTGCAGAAGTAGTCCTGCGGAGCGTTCGAACATGACTTCACATGAGATGCAACTTACGTGCGGGCTTTGGTCAGGTTGTCCATCTCCGTTTTGTTGATGACAACCTTCCCTTCTTTCTCCATACGCTTGCTGAGGTCGCCAATGAACAGTTGCAGCGCCTGTTCACGCTTCTCCTGCGTAAGCTCCTCAATCAGCTGATCGCGAGCTTTCGCAAACTCCGGCCCCGACGTCGCAGGCTCCTGGCGCTCCGTGACCGCCAGGACTCCGGCCTTGGAGCCCAGAGTCAGGGGACCGCTGATTTCGCCTTGCTTCATGGTAAACGCCACGCTGGCCGGACCATTCATGGATCCGATTTCCGGAACCTGTGAAGTGCGCCCAACCAGCTCGCTGGTTTTCAAGGTAGCGCCCACTTCCTTGGCGGCCTTTGCCAGATCGTGAGTTGCATGAGCGCGGTCCGCGAGTTCCTGTACCTTCTTGCGCATGAGTTCATTGGCCTTTTCGCTCTTGAACTCGTTGGTGACGCGATCCTTGATCTCGTCCAGAGTCGGTGTCTTGGGCGGATCAATTCTGGTCACCTGGAACACAACCAGCTGTTGTGGACCACGTTCGGCCTGGGGCACCTTCGAATTCGCCGGCGCTTCAAAAATTGCATTCATCACCTGAGGCGCCGCCCCCACCCCAGGCAGCGAATCAGTACGAGCAACGGGATTGCTTTGGACCACCGGGGCGCCAAACTGAGCAGCGGCCTTGTCCAGCCCGTCCTTCTGCGCGGCAGCCTGGGCATCAGTGCCGATCCTGTTGAGCTCGGTGCTTGTTTTCTGCGACTTCAACTCCTGCTCAATCTGCGGCTTGACTTCAGCAAGAGGTTTTAAGCCAGCGGGCATTTTCTGTTCGGTTTGAATGATGTGGAAGCCGAACGTGGTCTGCACCAGATCGCTGACTTGTCCGGGATTCTGGCCAAACGCGACTTTTTCGAACTCAGGAACCATCTGCCCTTTTCCGAATGCGGGCAGTTCGCCGCCGTTCTGGGCACTTCCCGGATCTTCCGAATACTTTTTGGCGAGTTCGGCAAAGTTGCCGCCGGCCTTGACCTGCTTCAGCACGTCCTGCGCTTTGGCGCGAGCCGCATCCACGCCTTTCTGGTCGACTTTTCCATCCGCGCCTACGGCAGGCGTCTTGATGAGGATGTGGCGAGCCCGCACCTGCTCGGGTGTACGGAACTCGTTCTGGTTCTGGGCGTAGAACTTCTGAATGCTAGCGTCATCCACTTTCACTTTGTTCTCAACATCTTTGTCATTGATGACGAAGTAGCGGATGGTGCGCTTTTCGGGAATCGAATTTTCGTACCGGTTCTTGTATGTCTCGTAGAACGCCTTGATTTCAGCATCCGTCGGCTTGATCTGCTTCTGGAGCTCGTCGAGGCTCAGGGTGGCGTACTGGAATTTCACTTTCGTGTTCCGGTCCACAAAGGCCTTCTCAACTTCAGCGGGAGTGACGGTAACGCTCGCGCCAAGCGTACTGAAGAGTTTCCGCGCCAGCATTTCGCGACGGGTGCCGTCTTCAAATTCGGTTACCGTGGTTTGGGATCCACGTAGGAGCTCTTCATACTTTTCCTGGCCAATCCAGTTGCCACCGGGAAACAGCATCTGTCTGTAAGGACCATTCCGGAGTTCGTCACGTAACTCTTCATCGGATACACGGAGGCCCATGCGCCGGGCTGCGTAGTCGATCTCGGCGCGCTGAATGAGCTGCTGCACAATGCGGGGCGTCAGGAAAGACGAGTACATCGCCATCATTTCCGGGGGAAGGGCCTGTCCCCTGGCCTGTTGCCGGATTTGCGCCTGCACGTATTTGCTCACTTCGTCACGCCGGATCTCTTCGCCGGCCACCGTGGCCACCACGCCGGACTGAGTGATCTGCGTACCGGACATGAATCCGGGGATGAGATAGACAACCATGCCAAGACAGATGACCAGCAGAAAGCCGCTGAGCAGATATTTAGGCAACTTGCCGCCACTTTGCAGAAACCGAATCATGTTTGGGAATGCTCCAGGAAAATATGGGGACTACCGCTGAATATATAGATTATATAGAAGATCAGCGGATTCGCGGGTGCGACCATGCCCCTATGAGGCATAAGCCCTACAAGGCCATGCCCCTTTAGAAAACGCGCTCCTGATCGTTCAAGTGATATCCTGCGGAGCCTGTGCCGGACGCTGGAGCAAAACGCCGACTCGGTTGGGCAGGCGCGGTCTTTGTTTTTCTGCTCGCCATTTTTTGGGCGATAGCCCGTTTTTTCCACGTTCCCGCCCTGCTTGACCATCCGGTTTCGACGACCGTGAGCTTCGCGGTGCTATTCGCTCCGTATTGGTTCTTTGGCTTTGGAGCAGCCAGATTGGTTCGGGAATGGCTGCCGAAATCCGCCGTAAGAGTCTGCGCTGCCAGCCTGCTCACCCTACCGTATCCTCTCCTGTCAGTCGCTCGCGGCGAGTTTCACTGGCAAATGATGGCTGCCCTGCTTTTTATCTGCATTGGGGTTTCAGCCCTGCTTGCGTATGCGCAAAAACCAGGGAACTGGGCCGACGTTGTGGTTCTTGCGGTGGTTGGTCTGCTGATCGACCTCGGCCTCCTGGGTACAGCATGGCCTGTGGGACCTGCCCGGGCCATGATGTGGCCTGCCGGCCTGGGCGGCTTCCCCAAAATGATGATGGCCAACCTGGCGCTTTACGGATACCTGGTGATCAAGCCGCTGGATGGAATCGGCTACGATCTGATGCCCAAGAAAGAGGATTTCAAAGTCGGCTTACGCGAATTCCTCTATTACGCACCGATTGTTCTGGTCCTCGGGTTCGCGATGGGATTTATTGGCTGGCAGGGGCGGCAAGCGCACGTGGAACAGTTCCCGGCCGCCTGGGTATTCACGTTCTGCTTCGTGGCGCTTCCGGAAGAGCTCTTCTTCCGCGGATTGATACAAAACCTGCTGGAGCGCAAGATGGGACGCACGGCTGCACTGCTTCTCGCGTCTTTACTCTTCGGATTGTCCCACTTCAATAAACGGGCTGTATTCAATTGGCGCTACGTGATTCTGGCAACCATCGCCGGAATCTTCTATGGTCGCGCCTGGCGGGAGCGGCGCCGCCTGTTTGCTTCTTCAGTCACCCATGCCACCGTGGACGCCGTCTGGTCAATCTGGTTCCGAATCTGACAACAGGGAATAACAAATCTTAACCACGCCGGAAGTTTTTTTCGCGACCATGGCGGCCAGCGCGGGTTGATGATGTCTAAAAGATCACCCCAGGAAAACTGCCCAGAGTGGCTGAACCTTTGCGCGCTGAGGCAGTTTGGAACCAGGTTGTGGATGCGCGAAAATAGTGACAACACGTTCTTTCAGCATTGGCTCGAAACCTATGGCGCCTTGCTGGCGCGTCTGGCCGATTCCGGGCAGAGCGGTCAGCCGGAGTTGGACAGGGATGCGTCCGAGACAGCAGACCGGGCTGATACTGATTCTGAAAGCCGTGCGTAAGTTCCTGTTCGCCCTCAGGCACGGGAATCGGGCCCGAAGTAAAATTCTGAAGGATCAGGTGACGCAATGCCCGCAGGAAAACGCTTCTTTTCGGTCATTTTCAGCACAGCTGCTTTGGGATTGATCATTGCCGGCTGTGGAGGTTCCGGCAGCCGGCCCACGCCTCAGGGTGGCTTCACCACAGCCAGCCTGAACGGAACATACGCCTTTTCCTTCTCGGGCACGGATTTTTCGAACGTAACGTTCTTCGCGGTCGCCGGCACAATGACGCTGGATGGTGCTGGCCACGTCACATCAGGGGGCCTGGATCTTAACCGCGCCACTGGCGTATCACCGAATGTCGCCCTCACCGGGACGTATAACATAAAGGCCGACGGGCGCGGCACCGCCATCCTGAACACATCCCTCGGCAACCTCAATCTTGTCTTCGTGGTTATCTCGAACCAGCACGCGCTGGTCGTTCGTTTTGAAAATTCCGCCACCGGAAGCGGAACCATGGATCTCTCGAACTCCGGGGCATTCTCCACAACCGCTCTTGCAGGATCATTCGCGTTTAACTTGTCAGGCGCCGACAGCTCGGGGAATCCCGAAGCCACCCTGGGATCGCTAACCCTGGACAACAGCGGAACATTGAGCGCGGGCGTGCAGGACGTGGTAGATAGCACCATCGTGCTACCGAACCAGCCGATCAGCGCGGGAACGTTGACCATCGCCCCCACTGGACGGGGAACTCTGGCGATGACCACGAGCATCGGGACGCTGAATTTTGCGATTTACCCGGTCAGTACCAATTTCTTCAAGGCGGTGGAGATCGATACTAACCTTTCACAACTGGCAGGCGACGTCTTCCGGCAGCAGGGCCCATTCAATAACACGGTCCTGAACGGACCGTTTGCCTTCACGGCCGCGGGAGTCGACCAGAACGCTGCGGCGAACGTGGTGGAAGGCGGCATCTTTACCGCATCCGGAACCGGCGTCATCGCCAGCGGAACTGAGGACCTGAACGACGGTGCGTTCGTTCCTTCGCCTGGGGTGGCGATCAGCGGCTCGTATTCGATCTCCGGACTTCGCGGCACCCTGACGCTCAGCGGCACGAATTTCTCCGACAGCTTTGTGTTTTATCCCAGTACAGGCGGAATCCAATTGATGGAGATTGATTCAGGAGTGGTGCTGAGCGGAGTGGCATTCCAGCAGTCTGGAACCTTCTCGAACACGAGTATCCAGGGCGCGTACGGCGTAAATCTCACCGGTCCCGGACTCGATTTCACCGCCGCAGTGAACGCGAACGGCGCCGGAGCGTTCAGCGGAATTTTTGATTCCAATAATGCCGGAAGCCTTGGCCCGGGTGCTCCCATTACCGGCACCTACACGATTGGAGCGTCCGGTCGGGGTCCCATGTCGTTCAGCAGCGGACTCGGTCCGCAAAGCCTGGCTGTGTATGTAGTGAACAACACTCAGGCGCTATTCGTTGACCTGGATCCCGGCCTGCCGGCGCAGGGACAGATGCAACATCAGTAGTGGACTGCGAACGCAACGAAAACAGAACAAAGTGGGAAAGCCGGACAGCACATTTGCTGTCCGGCTTTTTTGTCGATAGCAATGAAATCCACGTCTCCCGGTTAGCGCCGGTCACCATCGTTGTCCCGGTCGCCGAACCAGCGGTTGTCGCGGCGCTGGTCGCGCTCGTGCCGGGCACGATCGTCAGGATCAAAGACTTTCCTGCGGTCGTCGCGATCATAGCGGTCGTCATCGCGGTTGCGGTAGTAGTTCCCGGCGTAGGATCGGTTGTCGCGGTCATGATCGCGGTTCGTATAACCCCAGTTGCGATGTTCGTCACGCGGCTGCGCCGAAGCGATCATAGAACTGCCAGCTACCAGAGCTGCTCCGATCATCATCATTCGTAGTCGATTCATGGCTTCCTCCCTTTGCAGGAGAAAACCCTTTACCCGAACCGTAGTCGTGCGAGAAGAATTTAGGTTCGCAAAGATCCGCAGCAAAAAGATTGGGGAGGATGCCGGCAGCGTAAAGAAACTCGGCGGCCTTGATACAGCCGCCGAACAGGACTAAATGAAATGGATTCCGTAGCGCTTGCAAATGGCAGTGACTTTCGAGAAATCGGGTGGCCCGGAAGGAAGAGCGTTCAGCTCACGAAACATCTTCTCGATCCCGGAAGGTAACAACATGACGAGAGCGCGCGCGCCGCTTTCCATGACCCTGAATGAGTGCGTGATGCCGCGTGGGAGGAAAACCGTGGTGCCGGCAGTGGCGCGAATCCTCCTATCGTTGAGGGTGAACTCCATCTCTCCTTCCATGACATAGAAGATTTCCTCTTCCTGTGTGTGGAAGTGTGGGGGAACTGCAACTCCGGGCGCATTCGTCTGTTCGATCAGAGTAAATGCGCCACCTGTCTGGGACCCTTCCAGTTTGACCGTCTGCTGGTCCCCAAGAACACTTAAGCGCTCGCCTTCTCCCGCAAACGAGACTAAGGCGCTCGAGTGAAGCTTGGCTTTCATTCGCTCTCCTTGGGTTTGAGTTTTTGCTGAGTGGCAGCGGGAAGAACTGCGAAGCCCTGGCGGGAACAACGAGTGCTACTGACTGCCTGGGCCGCGCGAACAGGCACAACGCTTCATGCAGCTGGTCTGGGCGGCTTTCGTGCTTGCCAAATGAGACGAAGTTCAGAATCGAACGTTATGTTCTACCAGAAAAAGCGGACAAGGGCGAACTATTTCGGCTTGCGTTCGTCACTGGCGATGACACCGTCGCGGATGTAAATCACGCGATGGGCATGCTCAGCAATGTCCGGCTCGTGTGTTACCAGCACGATGGTGTTGCCCTTGCGATGCAGTTCGGCGAAGAGCTCCATGATTTCCTGGCCCGTCTGAGAGTCAAGGTTTCCCGTCGGTTCATCGGCCAGGATGATGGAAGGATTATTGACGAGGGCGCGCGCAATGGCGACGCGCTGCCGCTGTCCGCCGGAAAGCTCGTTCGGTTTGTGGTTCATGCGAGGGGCCAGGTTCACCGCCTCGAGCGCGGCCTTGGAGCGTTCAATGCGCTCGTCAGATGGCGTGCCGCTGTAAATCAGCGGCAATTCCACGTTGTGCAGGGCGGTGGCACGCGCCAGGAGATTGAACGTCTGGAAAACGAAACCGATTTCCTTGTTCCGGATGCGGGCCAGTTCGTCATCATCGAGTTCGCTGACGAGGTTGCCATTGAGCCAGTAACGCCCCTTGGTTGGAGTGTCCAGGCAGCCGATCAGGTTCATCAGCGTTGATTTTCCGGAACCCGAAGGCCCCATGATGGCTACATACTCACCGCGATTAATGCGCAGGTTGACACCGCGAAGCGCATGGACTTCCTCGGCGCCCATCTGGTAAGTCTTCCAGAGTTCTTCCGTGCAGATGATGCAGTTCTGCGGAGGCGCATTCATGCTGTACTGAGAAGCGTCCGCGATCTGTGTTGCCATGCTCTTCTCCTGCCGCGCTGCCTGATCCTATTGTAGATGCTGCGGCGTGCTCTCGCCGGAAACTTCCCGCTTACGATTCAGACTTGTTCAACTGACGATTGTCTACCTTTACACCGGCACCGTTCCGAAGTGTCTTCAATACCTTGTAGCTGCCGGTGATGATTTCGTCATTCTCTTTCAGGCCGTTTTTCACCTGGATCTCACTCGCCCCGGTCAGGCCGGTTTCGACCTGACGGAACTCAGCCTTTTTCGCCGGGGTGATCACAAATACGCCCTGGATGTCCTGGTTGTCTTTCCTGGGGCCTGACGACTGAGCGCTCGCGTCTGAAGTTTTCTTCTTCTTGTCTTTGGCTTCGAGATCGTTCTTGTCACGCACGGTGAGCGCCTGGATGGGAATCGTGAGGGCGTCGTGTTCGGACCCGGTGGTGACCTTGGCCGTAGCAGAGAGGCCGGGGCGCAGGTTGGCAGGTGGCGCGTCAAGGGTGACAACCACCTTGAAGTCTTTGGCTTCCTGTGTGCTGGTGGTGCTCTGGGAAGTGGAGACGCCAGTGGAACGCACGATTGCATTGTCGCCAATCTCGGTTACCTTGCCCTTAAACGTCTGGCCCGGCATGGCGTCAATGGTTATATCGGCGGGCTGTCCGATTTTCACGTTGATGATATCGGTCTCATCGACCCGAACCTCGGCCGTGATCACAGCCATGTCGGCAACTGTCATCAAGGTGCTGCCGGGAGCGTTCTGAATTCCCATGACTACAGTCTCGCCTTCATGGACGGGAAGACTGGTAACGACGCCGTCAAAGGGAGCGTTGTACGTAGTCTTGCTCAGAACGTCAGAGGCGCGAATCAGCTGCGCGCGAGATTGGTTGACGTGTCCCTGCGCGGAATCAAGGTTCGCCCGTGCCTGGGCCACGCGCGCCTGATCCTGGGCGGCTACGGCTTCCGCGACTTCAAAGGCAGCCTTCTTCGCGTCGTAATCCTGTTTTGAAATCAACTTGTCTTTGTAAAGGTTCTCTGCGCGGTCAAAGTCGAGTTTGGCTCGAGCAAAGTCCGCCTTGCTGCTGTTCTGCTGGGCGAGGGCAGTTTTAAGAGCCGCTTCAGCGGCGACCGCATCGGTCTGGCTGCTGGCCACCTGCGCCTTCATGGCGTTTACGTCAGCGGCAGACTGCACGTTCTCCAGCTGCGCCAGCACCTGACCGCGCTTCACCTTCTCGCCTTCTTTTACGAACAGCCGAGTGATACGGCCCATGGCGTTGGCGCCAACGTTCACGTATGTTTTTGGCTTGATTTCACCCGAAGCAGTCACAACGGAAGAAATATCGTGCCGTGCGACCTTGCCGGTTTGCACCGTGACCACATTTTTCTGCGTCTGGTTCACGGTGAACCCGACGACAGCGCCTACCAGAACGAGAACGCCTGCAATGATGCCGATCTTCTTCAATGTCATATCAATTCCGGGTTGTGCCGCGCGCACCAGCCCCACGCATATATACGCTGAATGGGGACGGAAAGTTCCTCTACAACGGGAGGTCTTTCGTATTGATGACGAGGGACAGAGCTGATTATAAATGAACCCTGGAGTTAGATCGCTCAGGCAGGTCAAAAGCATTGAAAATACAGGCTTTTGTCTTAGACCTCCGACGATTCCTGCCGGGGCGTTCAGCTTGCTTCAGGAACAGCAAAGGACGTAAAATCTTAGCTACTTGTCCCTCTACAAGGAGGCACCCCCGGTGATTCCCGGCCTTATTCGCATTCGTTATTCGTTATGTCTGGTTGTTTTCCTCTTTTCAGGGGTTTTCTTTCTGCGAGCGCAGGATACGCCGCCGGACCAGGGCCAGGCTGCAACCAAGCAGGACAAAAAGAACGACAAAAAAGACAAAAAGAAAGCTGCGCAAGCGGCTGATGAGTCGCAGTCGGGCGATCAAGATCCGCTGAACCGGCCGCGTACCGAAGAACAGCAGAAGAAGGCCCAGATCGAAAAGCTGGGCGGTGTCTACAAGAAATGGCTGGACGAGGATGTACGCTGGATCATTACCGGCGAAGAACTCAACGCTTTCAAGAAACTGGCTACAAACGCCGAACGCGACCAGTTCATTGAAGCGTTCTGGCAGCGCCGCGATCCCACACCAGACACAGCGGAAAACGAATACAAGGAAGAGCACTACCGGCGGATTGCTTATGCCAATGAGCACTTCCCGGCCGGGATGCCGGGCTGGAAGACTGATCGCGGGCGTATCTACATCATGTTCGGCCCCCCGGACAGCACTGACTCTCACCCTATGGGCGGCCCTTATCAACGGTCTGCGGAAGAAGGTGGCGGTCAAACAGAAACCTATCCGTTCGAAGTATGGCGGTATCGTTACCTGGAAGGAATCGGCCAGGAGATTGAGATCGAATTCGTAGATCAATGCGGTTGCGGCGCCTATGAGATGACGCTGGACCGGTCGAAAAAGGACGCATTGCTCAATGTGCCGAATGCTGGCTTGACCACTTACGAAGAAATGGGGCTGGCAAGCAAGGCTGACCGGTTCAATGGCGGTTTGGAGCGGCTGGGAGCCGGCCCATTCAACCAGAACATGCAGACCAAGCAGTTCGATCGTCTGGAGACTTTCGCGAAATTGAACGCTCCTCCGCCGGTCAAGTTCAAGGACCTGGACGAAGTAGTTACCCATAAACTCCGCTACAATCTGCTGCCCTTTGACGTGCAGGTTGATTTCGTGAAGCTTACGTCAGACACCGTTCTGATGCCCATCACCCTGCAGGTCCCCATGCGCAGCCTCACCTTCGTGAACAAAGATGGCGTGCAGAGGGCGGTGGTAAACGTTTTCGGGAAGCTCTCGACCCTTTCCGGCAAGACGGTCCAGACCTTTGAGGACACTCTGAAGCGCGATATTCCGGCAGAGCTGCTGCAGCGGGAACTCGATAACGTTTCGCTCTACTGGAAGGCCCTGCCGATGCGTCCAGGGCTATACCGCCTGGATGTGGTGCTGAAAGACGTAAATGGCGACAAAATGGGCACTTACAGCCGCGGATGGACGGTGCCCGACTTCAGCGATGAGAAGCTTTCTAATTCTTCGCTTATCCTGGCGGACCAGATGGACCAGGTGCCGGCTCGCGAAATCGGAACCGGGAACTTTGTTATCGGGATGAGCCGAGTTCGCCCCAAGGTACAACCCTCCAATGGCAAGCCGGTATCCTTTAAGAGAGACGAGAAGGTTAATTTCTGGATGCAGGTATACAATCTGGGACTCGACGACAAAACCAAGAAGCCTTCGGCCATGGTGGAGTACCAGATCGTTAATACTGCCAACAACCAGCCCGTGGTAAACTTTACGGAATCAACGGCCCAGATGGGAAATGTCGGCGAACAGATCACTCTGCAGAAGAGCCTGCCGCTGGCCAAGCTGGAGCCGGGTGTTTACCAGGTAACAATCAAGGTGAACGATATGGTTTCCAAGCAAACCATATCGCCAACGGCCAGGTTCACGGTGCAGTAGTCCGGGAAGTTCCACTTCACCCAAGGTGGTGGATATGAGCCGCAAACTCGGATGTTTGTTGATGGTCCTGTTAGCAGGCACGCAGGTGTACGCCGCCCGCGTTGGCGTGATTTCCGGATACATCCAGGACAGTTCGGGTGCGCCCCAGATGGGCGCAGTGGTAGATATCTTCACCTCCGCCACGTCAGTCGGCACTACCGTTTTCACTGATTCACAGGGCCACTACTCCGCGGAGAATCTGGCTCCCGGTAAGTACCAGATTCGCGTCACTGCCGTGTCGTTCCTGCCTTCGCTGCGGGAAAACGTGAAGTTGAACGCCGGCGCGCACGTACTGGTAAATCTGACCTTAAACACGCTGGCAGACGCTCTCACCCTGCTTCCCTCGAAAAAGAGCAGTACCTCGGAACCGGACGACTGGCACTGGACCTTGCGTTCCTCAGCAAATCGCCCTGTGTTGCGGGCGCTTGAGGAAGACAAATCATCCGCCAGTGGCGGAATGGTTGTGGTTTCCCGCGCGGACGAGCAGTCCAAAGACCTCAAAGCGCGAGTGGCTTTCTTCGCAGGTGCTGAGGCAGATGGATTTGGCGGGGCTGGAGACGTAACCACGGCTTTTGCGCTGGAGAAGTCCATCTTCAGTTCCGGAACGATTTCGCTTCGCGGCAATATTGGCGCGACGCCAGGTGAACCCACTGGCGTATTGCGGGCTTCCTACGCGCACGATTTCGGCGGCACGTCACGTCCACGCTTCACGGTAACGTACCGGCACTTCGCCACGCCCGGGAACGCGGTGGACAACTCGCCTTACTCGGCTCTCCAGATCAATAGTTCGGACACGATGACTGTGGCGGGCTTCATCGATGTGGAGTACGGCGCGGATTTGCAATCCCTGGAGTTTGCCAAGCGCGTAATCGCGGCCCGGCCTTACGGAGCTGTACAGGTCCATCTTGGACCCAATATGGTTTTGGAATACCGGTATGCCAGCTCAGAGCCGGATTCCCGCGCAGCTAAAGGTTTCGATACAGCTCCGGCCGACCTGAGCGAATCCGGGCCGCGCATGGCGTTGATCAATGGAATGCCAAACGTTGAGCACGCCCGCCATAACGAGCTCTCGGTTTCGCGGCGCTCAGGCAATACCAGCGTGCAGGTGGCCGTATTCTCAGACCGGATTCGCGATCTGGTCCTGACCGGCGCAGGCGATCCCTCCAGCTACTCTGACGATGTGCTGCCCGATGTCTATTCCGGCACTTTCTCTTACGCATTCTCCAACGGCTTGAACAGCATGGGAGGAAGGGTGGTAGTGGAGCGTAAGCTCACCGAGGAGCTCACCGCCACGATAGATTATGCGAATGAAGATGTGGTCACGGCGGAGGGACCCACCACATGGCAGGGTCTGGCGCAGGCTTTGGCCACAAGCCGCCAGCACGCCGTTTCAGGGAAGGTTTCGGGATCGGTGCCGGGAGCGGGAACGCAATGGATCGCTTCTTATAAATGGACAAGCGGTAACGCGCTATCGCCTGTGGACGCCTTCAACGCGTCACCTGGGCAGACCGACCCTTACTGGAGCATCTTCATCCGCCAGCCGCTTCCCTCGACTTCATTGATCCCCGCTAAAATGGACGCTCTTCTTGACGTTCGCAACCTGCTGGCGCAGGGCTACATGCCCGTGATGGGCCAGGATGGACACACGGTGTACATGGTGCAGTCGGCGCGGTCCTTGCGTGGCGGGCTGGCGTTTACTTTCTAACTTTCATCCCAGAAGCGCTGCCACCAATTCTTCTTCTTGATCTCTGCCTGAGGCTCGTCCTCATAGACGTGCTCATCCCTCAACCCCAGAATACCGCCGGCCTGATACCTGCGTTCCAGATCCGGCGTGATGGCCCTTCCTGCCGGTTTCTTTTGCGCGGGCAGAGCAGCAGCGCGCGGGAGCGCAACCGGGCGAATCACTGCGACCGCGGCTTGACCAGGAACCTCGGTAGGAATGACTGCAACTGTGCTGGTATGGATGTTGACTGCGTAATCCACGGCCCCCGAGGCCCCATGCTCGAATACCTGATCTCCCTTAAGCTGCCGGCGCAGCCGGGATGCGGTCCTGGAGTCGAAAGTCAGCCAACGCGGCATGGTCGCGAGTCCTTTTGCTTGATTGACGGTGGCAGCTACTTAGATGCCAGTAGCTCGTCCTGAGTTTGACGTCTCTACACCCTTCAATTTACTCTCCCGCTCGAGACTTTCAGGAGCAAAGACATGCCCAAGTTTTCAGCCGGAAGAAGACGGTTTGCGCTGGGCGCAGCCGCTGCAGCCACTGCCGCCCTGATCGCCCCCGCAGAAGCGTTGGTCCACAAAGGCCACCCGCCCACTCCGTCTCCCCAGGCCGGCGGCGCTGAGAAGACGCTGGAGCAACGAGCACAGGAGGCGATGAGCAAGCTTAAGCCTCAGGCGCAGGCGGAAGTGGAGGCAAAGTTTGCCAACATCGTTCGCAAGTACGGGAGCCGGCTTAACGACGAACAGAGACTCGACATCCGGCGCTCTCTGGCTGAAACCCAGGACGGCCTGGAAAAGTTGCGTGCTTTTGTCCTGGAAAACGGTGACGAGCCTGCGACGGTGTACCGGAATTTTCGAGGGGAGAAATAATGCTCAGCGAAGACATTCTCTATCTCCCCGTAACGGAACTTTCTAAAAGAGTGCGCGCTCGCCAGATTTCTCCGGTTGAGCTGGCGGAAAGTTATTTGGACCGGAGCCGCAAGATCGGGCCCAAGCTGAATGCGTACGTGACGCTGACGCCGGAGCTTGCTTTGCAGCAGGCGCGTGCAGCGGAGAAAGAAATCGGAGCAGGAAAATATCGCGGGCCATTGCACGGAATCCCCTATGCGGCGAAGGATCTGTTGGCCGTGAAGGGTTATCCGACCACCTGGGGCGCGAAGCCGTACGCGAGCCAGAGGATCGAGCGGGATGCCACGGTGATCCGCAAGCTGAACGATGCCGGCGCGGTGCTGATCGGCAAGGCAGCGATGATTGAACTGGCGGGCGGGATGGGATATCGCTATGCTTCGGCGGCATTCACCGGACCGGCGAAAAATCCCTGGAACACTGACCACTGGACATGCGGCTCTTCGAGCGGGAGCGGAGCCATCATGGCGGCTGGGCTCGCCGCTTTTGCTCTGGGCACGGAGACGTGGGGGTCGATTCTCTGCCCTTCAGGTTTTTGCGGCGTAAGCGGACTGCGTCCAACGTTCGGCCGCGTGAGCCGTGCAGGTGCAATGGCCCTTGCTTACTCGATGGACAAGATTGGGCCGATGTGCCGCATCGCCAATGACTGCGACCTGGTGTTGCAGGCGATTGCCGGGCACGATGCGGACGATGCCGGTACGCTGCCGGAAGCTGCGGCCAAATACAACGGAGCGAAGGAGACCAGAACCGAATCCCTGCGGCTGGGCTGGCTCTCCAATCAATGGAAGGAATTGGCGCAAGATGTCGCTGAACCGGTCAAGGCCGCGCGCAAGGTTCTCGAGGGCATTTCAACGTTGAAGGTGAAAGAAGTCGCACTTCCAGACGGCCCCTGGGAGGTCGCGGCCGGGACAATCGTTTCGGTTGAAGGAGCCAGCGCTTTTCGCGATCTGATCCACTCCGGACAGGTGGCAGAACTCAATGATCCCGCGGGAAAGGTGGGTGGATATCTGAATGAAGAAATCAGCGCGTCTGATTTTCTGTTGGCGCAGCGCGTCCGGCGGATTCTGCAAGAAAAGATCGATCACCTCTTTGCAGAGGTCGACGTACTGGTAACTGCAACGCTTCCGGTGACGGCGCCAAAAATTGACGCGAATCTTGACCTTAGTTTGAGCTTCGCGGACCCGATTGGAGGCATCGGAAATATTTGTGGACTGCCGGCCATCAGCGTTCCCTGCGGCTTCGGGAATGGCAATCTGCCCGTGGGGTTGCAGCTCCTTGCGCGTCCGCTGGATGATGGCGCGGTGGTGATGGCGGCAAGACGGTTTCAGGAAAAGACGGATTGGCATCAGCGTCACCCGAAAATCGCCCTGAATACAAGTCTTTAACCTTAGTGTCAGGCGACGCGGCCGTGTGCCATACTAAAAGAAGCCGCACAGGGCAGGGCCAGCGCTGGGACGAACCGCAGGTGAGACAATCGTGCCCCGCAGATTTGCTGAGTAGGCCGCGAATCCGTCCCTGATCGCCGTGGAGTTGTACCGTATTACCCAATGTCTGCCGACCTGCTTACGAATCCCGGCAATCCTGAGTTGTTGAGGGATTCCATCCTGCGGCATGTCCGCTACACTCTTGCGCGCGCCAACGGAAAACCAACCGCGCACGAATTGTTCAAGCCGCTCTCACTGGCGATCCGAGACCACCTCATCGATGGCCTGATCGAAACCGAGAAGCGCTACCGCGAGCAGGACACCAAGCGCCTCTTCTATCTCTCCATGGAATTCCTGATGGGGCGCTGGCTCAGTGACAATCTCTGCAACCTGGGCATGAACGAGGCATGCCGCGAGGTGCTGGC
>DATAEJ010000003.1:0-18668 GCA_036258095.1 Candidatus Angelobacter sp.
AGCGAAACAGGCTTGTTCAGGTAATCCGAAGCACCTTTGCGAATCGCCTCGACCGCGGTCTCCGTCGTATAGTGCGCCGTCATCAGAATGACTTCAGTGGATGGATCGAAATCCATGATGCGGTCGAGAACGTCGAGGCCACTCATCTTCGGCATCACCAGGTCCGTCATCACAATCTGCGGACGCCGCGAATAAACCAACTCCAGTCCTTGCTCAGGATCAGATGCCGTGAGCACCTCAACGCCATCGCGCTCCAGTGCCGTGGAGACAAACTCCAGACTTCCGGGGTTGTCGTCGATCACGACCAACGTGACGCCACTGCGTGGTGGACTCATTCGAGGTTGGGCCCGTCTCTTTCCGGTCGAATTGATGCGCAAGGCGACCTACCCTCCCTCTTTGCAACGGAAGTGCCAACCCATTTACTTGATTCTAAAGGAAAAACGCAGCTCATTGCGTCAATTGACGCAGTCTTTGGCGCAGATCTGAGTGGGGTAACGCAATGGTCTGCGCCGATAAGACGAAACTGCGGCTCACCGCTTGAAAACAAGGAGCTTACGCGTTGGCATCACTCGTGCTTTGTGATTAAGCGTTCAGCGGATCTCAATACACAGAACCGAGGCTATCATGCAGATTAATCCTCATACCGCAACGGCAGTTCATCAGTTCACACCGATTCCCCAGATTCCCCAGGCGTTTGCGGGGTTAACTGATGAAGCTCGGAAGGCATTGAACCGGCTCGGAACCGAAATCGATCATAGCCGCGGTGAAGTTCTTTTTATTGAAGGGCAGGCCAGCCAGTGTGTGTATATCGTGCTGAGCGGACGCGTGAAGCTTTCCGTCACCTCCCGCGAGGGACGCACAATGATCATGCGGATCGCTGAGTCCGGTGACGTGTTGGGCCTCAACGCTGCTCTCAACAGCACAGACTACGAAGTAACGGCAGAGGCTTTCGAATTCTGCCGGCTCAGAGTAATCCGGTCGCGTGACTTCGTCGAATTCCTTCGTAAGTACCCCGAAGCCGCCATGGAAGCCACGCAGTGCGTGCTGCGTGAATACCGCATGATGTTCAAGGACGTCTGCCGCCTGGGACTGCCTACAACCGTTGCCGGACGTTTAGCGAACCTGCTTCTCGACTGGCGTGACATGCGGTTCGAACGTGGCCACCAGGACTCGCGCATGACCATGACTCTGACTCAGGAAGAAATCGCTGGAATGACCGGTACTTCACGCGAAACCGTGAGCCGCGTGCTGCAGCAGTTCCAGCGCGAAAAACTCATCTCCATCAAGGGCGCATCTCTCACGGTTCTGCAACCCGAAGCTCTCCAGGCACTTGCTGTATAGAACTGGCTCAGTGGTTCTCCTGAAAGGTCCTTCCTGCTCAGCAGGAAGGGCCTATTTTTGTTCTTCGAGGACTTTCACCGTGTATCGCGCGATCATCAGATCTTCATTCGTCGGAGTCACGCGAACGGTTACTTCGCTCCCGGAACTACTGATGATCGGATTGGATTGCTGGTTTGCACTCTCATCAATCTCGATCCCCAGATACGAGAGGCCCGCACAAATCTCAGCGCGTATGTCCGCTGATCGTTCCCCGATTCCGCCGGTGAAAACCAGTGTGTTGAGTCCGTTCAGCACTGCCGCGTATGCGCCAATGAACTTTCGCACCTGGTAACAGAAAATCTGTATCGCGAGGTCGGCAGCAGAATTTTCAGATCGTTTTTCCAGCAGCGTCTTCATGTCGCTCGATATGCCGGAAACGCCCAGCAGACCAGCTTCGTGGTCCAGCAGACGCGTCAGTTTTTCTTCTGTTCTTCCCGTGCGCAGCAAATAGAGCAGAACACCGGGGTCCAGATCTCCGCTTCGCGTGCTCATCATGAAGCCACCGGTCGGCGTGAGTCCCATGCTTGTGTCAATGGAACGGCCGTCCTGGAGGGCCACCATACTGGCGCCGTTGCCGAGGTGAGCAATGATTGCCCGCGGGCCAAGCTGCGGCCCGAGCTCACTGACGATGTATTCGTAAGAGAGGCCGTGAAAGCCATACCGCATAACGCCTTCGTCCCACATCTCTTTTGGCAATGCGAAATGACGTGCGACGTCCGGCATGCTCTGATGAAAGGCGGTATCAAAGCATGCGACCTGGAGCAGATCTGGCACGCGCTCCGCAAGGGCTTCAATGATGGAAATCTGGACGGGCAGATGCAAGGGAGCAAATGGCATGGCGGCGCGAAGTTCCTTGATCGTTCCGGACGTGATTCTTGTCGGCGTGCAAAGTTCGCGACCGCCATGAACAATGCGATGCCCGGCCGCCGCTAACTGCCCGACCCCTTGCTCCCGAAGTGCAGACGCAGCAGCATGCAGTGCCTGGCTGTGATCAGGTAAGCTGCGCGCCTCATTCACCACCGTTTTCCCGGCGGCACTCAGCTTAAAATTTCCCCGTTGACCGCCGATCGCCTCGGCCGAACCGGAATACAGTAACTCCTCACTCGCACCCATTTTGTAAACGGCAAACTTGAGGGATGAAGAGCCGCTGTTCAATGCAAGGATGGTTCTCTCCATTCAAGCTGCTTTCGAGTCTGGCGAGTTCGCATGTCGTTTCATTGCCACCGCCAGTTCGCCACCTCAGGCATGTCTTCCCCGTGGAGCCGGATGTATTGCTTGTGCTCCCGGAGTTTGTCTTGAAACTTCTGGATCACGCTGTCGGATGACGTTTTCACCCGCGGCACACGCTTTAGCGAGTCGATGGCAAGCTGGTACCTGTCCATGTTGTTGAGTACAACCATATCGAAGGGCGTGGTGGTGGTTCCTTCTTCTTTATAGCCGCGCACATGCATGTTGTCGTGGTTCGTGCGACGATAGCAGAGCCGGTGGATAAGCCAGGGATAGCCGTGATACGCGAAGATCACCGGCTTGTTCGTGGTAAAGATCGCATCGAAATCCCTGTCATCCAGTCCATGCGGGTGCTCTGACGCCGGCTGCAGGGTCATTAAGTCAACCACGTTGACCATGCGAATCTTCAAATCCGGCATCTCCTGCCGAAGCAGGGAGGTCGCCGCCAGGATCTCCTGAGTCGGCACATCTCCTGCTGCCGCCAGTACCACATCAGGCTCAGAGCCCTGATCGTTGCTGGCCCACTGCCAGATCCCGAGTCCAGCGGTGCAGTGCTTCACTGCCGAATCCATATCCAGCCACTGAAACTCGGGCTGTTTACCGGCGTCGATCAGGTTCACGTAGTTGCGGCTGCGCAGGCAATGGTCGGCCACCGAGAGCAGGCAATTCGCGTCGGGAGGAAGATAGACGCGTACCACTTCGGGCTTCTTGTTCATCATGTGATCAAGAAAGCCGGGATCCTGATGGCTGAAGCCATTGTGGTCCTGTCTCCACACATGCGAGGTAAGCAGGTAGTTCAACGACGCGATCGGCTTCCGCCACGGAATATGCCGTGTTGCTTCGAGCCATTTTGCGTGCTGATTGAACATTGAGGTCACAATGTGAATGAATGCTTCGTACGATGAAAAAAAGCCGTGGCGTCCAGTCAGTAAATACCCTTCAAGCCAGCCCTGGCACATGTGCTCGCTCAGCACCTCCATCACACGACCCTCGCGCGAAACGTGATCGTCTGTTGGAATGATCTTGGCCATCGACATGCGATCGGTGGCTTCGAACACAGCCCCGAGTCGATTTGATTCGGTCTCGTCCGGCCCCATGATGCGAAAATTCCGATTTTCCCGGTTCAGCTTAATCACATCGCGTAAAAACCTGCCCAGAACTCGCGTGGATTCATCCATGGAACTTCCAGGCTTTTCGACTCTTACTGCGTAATCGCGGAAATCGGGCAGTCTCAAATCCTTCAGCAGCAAGCCACCGTTCGCATGTGGATTCATTCCCATCCGGCGATCACCCTCGGGAGCAAGCTCCGCCAGTTCGGCAATGAAACGCCCCTTTTGATCGAACAACTCCTCGGGACGGTAACTCTTCATCCAGCTCTCCAGAATTTTCAGGTGTTCCGGCTTCTTTGCCAGGTCAGCGACTGGAACCTGATGCGCTCGAAATGTTCCTTCTATCTGCAGTCCATCAACTTCCTTTGGGCCTGTCCAACCCTTCGGACTGCGCAACACGATCATCGGCCACACCGGCCGGTCCTGGTTCCCTTCCTTGCGTGCTCTCTTCTGGATTTCGTGGATCTCTGACATCACCGAGTCCATGGTTGCGGCCATGATCTGGTGCATGAGTTCCGGATCATCGCCCTCAACGAAGTATGGCTTGTAGCCGTAGCCGACAAAAAGCTCGGTAAGTTCCTCTTTTGGGATGCGCGCCAGAACAGTTGGCCCGGCAATCTTGTACCCGTTAAGGTGCAGCACCGGCAGCACGGCGCCGTCATAGGCTGGATTCAGGAATTTGTTGGAATGCCAACTTGTGGCGAGCGGTCCTGTTTCAGCCTCACCATCGCCCACAACGCAGCAGACCAGCAGGTTCGGATTATCAAACGCCGCGCCAAAAGCATGCACGAGCGAATAGCCCAACTCTCCGCCTTCGTGGATTGAACCAGGCGTATCGGGCGAAGCATGGCTGGGAATGCCACCGGGCCAGGAGAACTGCGTGAATAGCCGCTTCATCCCGGCCTCGTCTTGGGTCACCTTCGGATAGAGTTCCGTGTACGAACCCTCAAGATACGTATTCGCCACGATTCCCGGACCGCCGTGCCCCGGACCTGTGACATAGATTGCGTCAAGATCGAACTTCTTGATCACCCGGTTCATGTGCAGGTAAATGAAATTCAAGCCAGGCGTGGTCCCCCAGTGGCCCAGCAAACGTGGCTTCACGTGCTCGAGCTTCAGAGGCTCGCGCAACAGCGGATTCTCATGCAGATAAATCTGGCCGACGGATAGGTAATTGGCAGCGCGCCAATATGCATTCAGCTTCGTCAATTCTTGCGGTGTCAGTGGTCCGGAAGGTTTGCTGGTCTCAGGCTTCTCGGGGGTGGTGAGCGTTCTTGCCATGGCGGAAAGCTCCTGATGAACGACCTACGTCATTCTACGACGCGCGCTGCCATTGCATGATCAACCGGAAACTATGAATGAGATAAAAAAAAAAGGCCTCATAAGGCAACCGCCATGAACGCCGTACTCTGCCGTACTCTATGGGGCCACCGTGAAGACTTAAACCACTTTCGCGATCTCCAACTCCACGGGAACGGGCGTCCCCTGCTGCTCCATTGCGCGAAGCAACGGCCCAAGATTGAAGCTCTTGCGGGCCTCCACACGAACCAGGTGAGCGGAAGATGGAACTTCGAACTCCATCCAGATGCCACGATCATGGCAAGCGAACACGGCCCGCATGGCTTGATATTCCGCGGGTGTTTGCTCCGCTAACTCAAGACAATGATCAAGATCTCGCAGTAACCCGCTGGTGCGGCGCTCCACCGAAAAGCTGTTGCTGATAATGTCCCGTACTCGCAAGTTGAGCAGCATGGAATCGTAGGAAGCGTGGGAACTTTCAACTGGCCTGTAGTAGAAGGAAACCGCATGGCCATTTTCGTCAGAGAAATTGCCCAATACCACCAAATCGTCGGGCTGCGGCGCGAGCGCTTTCAACCTGGCCAAACTGATTTCATTCGAGTTGGATCTGGAATCCATCTTCGAACATCTTACGTTTCGCTCCGATAGCTTTCGGTGATATCTGTCACACCGATTGATTCGTCCATTTGCGCCGTCATGGATGCAGGAGCAATAGCGTGAAATGGCGCTGCGCCTTGCGGCGCAGCTCCAACCTCTACTATGGGGGAATCTATTGCGGGGTGAGAAGGAAAATGCGGGTGGGACCTGAGTGGATGTGGCTGTCCATGGTTGCCGGCTGATGCCGATTCGCGTTTCCACCCTTGATACCGAACGCGACGATCTGGCCGGCATCGTTGATCGAGAAAGCTCCCGTGAGGACGACGTTTGCAGGCAAGCTCGGCACCAGATCATTAAGGTCAACAGTTCCTCCAGAGCTTGTAAACAAGAAAGCTCGGGTGCCCAGCGAAGTGCCGGCCTGTCCCACAACCTGCCCCGAACTGTTAACTGAGAACGCCTCACTGTAAGTGCTCCCCGAGAGCGCGGGAATCGCCTGCATGCCTGAACTTTGCGTCCATAAGAATGCACGGACACCTCCGCTGCCCTGTGAAGCCCCAACGACCACACCGGCATCATTGATGTGGTCCGCCCTGCTGGAAGTATCGCCAGGAAGGGTGCCAAGCTGCTGTGCTTGTCCGTTGCTCCACATCACGGCACGCTGACCATCCGCGGTGTCGGAGAAGCCAACAATCTGTCCCAGGTTATTAATCCCATGGGCTTCGCTGGTGGAGCCGCCGAGTGTGCCCAGATCCTGAATGGCTCCATTGGTCCATACCACCGCATGACCTCCGGAAGCGCCGACGATCTGACCGTTGTTGTTGATCCCGTATGCCTCGCTCGAATCCTGTCCGGGTAACGTACCGATGTCCTGTAGGCCGCCGGCTGAAGTCCAGGAAAAGGCGTGAAGGCTTGAAGCGGTGTTCGATGATCCAACCACCTGGCCGGAGTCATTGATTCCAAAAGCGGAGCTATAATCCCCTCCCGCCAAAGCACCGATATCGCGAATGCCGCCAGCCTTCTGCCAGAAGAACGCACGTGTGTCGCCGCCGTGGGGCAGGCCTGACGCCCCGACCACCTGCCCTGATGCGTTGATTGCATGCACACGCGCGCTGCCCGGGCGGAGCGTGCCCATGTCGGTGAAAGTGTAGGTCTGCGCCTGGAGAGTGACACTACAGACACATATTGCGGCGAGTGCCAGTAGAATTGGGAAACGTCCGCGAAAACTCATCTGCTCTCCTAAAACGCTGTAAACGCGAGCGACGTTGTTGCGCCGCTGCTAACCGTTGCTGTTTTCGTTTGAGTGGTATGGCCGGTCATCGACACCGTAACGGTATAGCTGCCCGTCGGAATCCAATTGGTCGTCAGGGTGCCAGTGGAACTGGTCGTGCCAGTTACTGTTGTGGCAATGCGACCACCGCTCATCGTAACTGTCGCGCCGGATACCGCGGCGCCGGCGGAATTCTTTACGGATACGCTGATCTTGCCACCGGTGCTGATCGGTATGTTCAGACCAGAGGTGGCTCCTGCGGTGACGGTCGTTTGCAAAGTGTGCGCCAGATAGCCTGTCGCTACAGCAGTGATCGATTGTGTGCCGGTTGCCACGTTCGATAACGTGTACACACCAGATGCATTGGAGGTAGTGGAACCGCCGCTCCAACTCACCGTCGCACCGGACAAAGCAGCTCCTGTTGAAGCACTCGTGATCGTTCCTGTTACAGTGCCCGTGCCGGGTGGCGTAGATCCAGCAGTAAACTTCACAGCCGCTGTAGCTCCGCTGGTCACGGTCACCGGACTGCTTTGGGTGCCGCTGCTGGTCGTGATTGAAACGGTATAGCCTCCGGTCGGCACCCAGTTGGTTGTGAACGTACCAGCTGTACCGGTTGTGCCGTTCACGGTCGTCGGAATGTTCCCTCCGGTCGCACTCACAGCGACTCCGGATACGGCTGTGCCGCTCGAATTCACAACCGTAACGGTTATCTTTCCTCCCGTCGCAATCGGGATGTCCAGAGAGGAAGTCGCGCCCGCGTTGACCGCGACTGTGAGGGTATGTGCCAGGAACCCACTCGCAACCGCCGTGATGGCCTGAGTGCCACTTGTTACTCCGGTCAAGGTGTAAATCCCGGAGGTGTTCGAGGTCGTAGAGCCGCCACTCCAGCTCACGGTTGCATTCGCAACAGCCGCGCCGTTCGAGACGTTTGTGATTTTTCCAGTTACCGTTCCTGACCCGGTCCCGGTGGTCAACGTGAAGTTCGCGGTGGTTGTTGCACCGCCCGTGATGGTCAAGTTCTGAGTAGAGCTCTGGAATCCAGTGGCAGAAGCAACCAGTTGTACGGGACCCGCTGGAACTTGCGTCAGCGTGTAAGCGCCGGTTGCGTTGGTGGTAGTCGTCCCGCCGCCATATTCAACAGTTGCCCCCGAAATCGCAGCTCCCGCTGAGTTCTTCACCGTTCCGGTAATCGTGCCGAAATTCGACGAAAGCACGATAGGTGGGACAGTCGTGGTTGCCCCGGCTGCCACGGTCACAGTCGCTGTCCCGTTTGCAAACCCTGAAGCGGAAGCCGTGACTACCTGTGAGCCCCCCGGAACATTCGCGATCGTGTAAGCTCCGTTAGCATCGGTAGTCGCAGAAAGCCCTCCGGCGATTACTGTCGCCCCGGCAACCCCCACACCTGCTGAGGTTGTGACCGAACCGGAGATTGTGCCCGGGCCTACCGGCGCGAGCTTTATTACTGGAACCGTAGTAGTGTTCCCCGCGGTGACGGTCGCTGATGTCGAAGCGCTCTGATAGCCACCCCGTGAAGCTGTAACCGTTACGGTACCCGGCGCAACATTTTGCAGAGAATAGGTGCCGTCGGCCGCTGTAACCGCCCCTGAACCACCAACCACGACGGAAGCCTGCAACAGAGGGGCGCCGGACGTGTTAGTCACGGTTCCGGTGATCCCGCCTGAAGTGACAGCAGCACTTGAAACCTGGATGATCTTTGCCACCGAAGGCACGCCCGAACCGTTCAGGATAAAGAGCATGTAGTACCCAGGCGGTGCCATATTCCCGTTCGCAGGCATGGTCACATTCAGCCCATTCGTCCCCGGCGTGAAACTCAGTCGCATAAAACGACCGCTCTCATCGAATGTGTGCGTTGTGGAAGTGAGTCGCAGGAACGTCACCTGCTTGATGCTTGCCGCGTCGGGAGAGCCGATAAAAACGCTTTGGCCATAGCCCGCTGCTGACGGTGCTGAAGAAATGGTTGGCCTGCCGCCGGCGAACAGGTATGGAGGAGAATAGATCTGCCCGTTGGCACCGCCGACATTGCCACCGCCTGAAAGCACCCGACCGTCTGGAAGCAGCATGGCAATGGAGTGATATCCGCGATACACGCCTATGCTGGCCATTACCGTGAATTGGCCGGTCGCAGGATCCCACATTTCTGTTGGAAGTACCGGTGAAGTAGAAGTGTCAAACCCACCCGCGCTACTCCCACCCACAATGAAGACCTTTCCATCCGGCAGGATCACGGCGTTGTGCTGGCGGCGTGGGAAATGCATGCTTCCGGTGCTCTTCCATGCAGGTGTTGCGGCGTTCAGGTCAATGGTCTCCGCTGTGGCGGTTGGCGGGTCTGCTCCACCCACAAGCAGTACCTTGCCCGCGTCATACATGATTCCGGGCCCGTAGCTGCGAACAGCTCCAAAAACTGTGCTGCCTACCGTGGACCAGGCTCCGGTTCCGCTCGTGCTTAGATACCTGCTTGTATGGCTCGCAAAGAAGACCTTGCCGTTGGGCGCTACGAACATGGGCGGGTAGAGTTGCATCACAAGCTGCGCCGTGCTGAGGTTCCGCCAGCTGTTGGTCGCCATCTGATAGACCTGCGGCAATGGGTCGACGTTTGTATTAGCGTTTACATCACCCGAGGTCACCAGCACATCGCCATTTGGAAGCACCGTGGTGGTTGGATACCAGCGCCCTTCGTTCATGTCGGGCACACTCTTATAAGTATTGGTGTCCGGGTCATAGATCAGCGCGTGCGCAAAACCGGTGTAATCTGCGATGTGTCCACCCGCAATGAATACTCGCCCGTCCGCGAGACTGGTGTGTCCAGCACAGAAGAGTTCATATGGCGCAGCCGCCGTTGGTGTGAACGTGTTGCTTACAGGGTCCCAGATATTCGGCTGGAGAGATTCGTTATAGAAAGAGACGAAGAAGATTCGGCCATCAGGCAACATGGTTGCGTGTACGGAACGTACCGGCCAGGTACTGACGGATGACCATTGTCCCTGAGAACTCGCTTGAGCGTGGCACTTACTTACGGCGAAGAAACTCGCTAGCAGGAGAAGCAGGGCCCACGCCCCCCGAAAGAAGGCGTTAGATCTGTGGTGGCACACAATGTCACGTGGGATTCTGCAACACGCAGCAGGGTTGTGCGTTTCCCCGCATGAATACAGGCTTTTTCTTTCCTAGTACTCGCCTTACGATATACTCCGATGCCAGAAAAGTACGATCCAGATACTCCAGGGAGAATGTTTGGAGTTAGTGACGAGATGCGTCATCGTGCGTTGAGCCTGACTCAATACGATCGTAGAATTTTGAAGCCAGTCTCTCTGCCGCTTCAACCAGGTTATTCTCTCTGGCCTTTTGTTTCAGGGCATACCTGGCTGTTTCGGTCGCGTGCCATAGAATTCTCTTATTTTGCGCATCAACCACAGTCAACGTCACGTCAATAGGCGCAATATCCTTGCTGGTGCTGTTGCTTTGTTCCTGATGGCCGGTCAGTGATGAAGTAGAACTGCTGCTGGAGACGCGCATATCGCCTCCGCCACCACTCGACGACACTTCAAGAATAAGATCGGCCTTATCCGATGTTGGAACCAGCGTGTATCGTCCCCATCCCTCTACTGTGGTGCGTATAACGTCATAAGGAATATCGCCGCCACGGGTTCGTAAAACTACCACGGTGCGCGCGGCGGTCAGTCGCGCTTCGGGTGTCATTAGCACATGCTTCTTCTCTACCTGGCTGTCGGGGCCGGGTGTAGCTGACGGGGTTGGCTGCTGCCCAGTAACGGAAATCGAAATGAGTACAGCCAAAGAGAAAAAGCCAGGATTGACGTTGCGCATCGTGACCCTCTGAGCGACAAAGAACGAGGAACTCTGCCTCATTCTAGCTTTGAGCTCTTCAAGATCAAGTTCCCAACGGTCTATGACTCTTTCGCGCCGTCACCGGCATCTGATCTTAAAAGAGAGGATTACAATAACCCCGGATTTATGGCTGACCGACTTTATCTCAGCGTGTGGTTCCCCAGCTTCAACCAGCAGGAGATGCTTCCGCGACTCCTTTCGGTGATGAAGCAGTTTCCGTTTTCCGAGCAGCAGCCCGGCATTGGACATCTTGCAGTGCGAAGCATTGGCTGGGATGAACCCACCGTTTTCCAGCAGGGATTCGATCATCGTGCCGATCCGGAGCGCGTCATCTCTCTTGCCGGTGAGTTTTTGCACGAAGACAACGCCTACGAACTTGAAGCCATGTGGGACCTCTGGGTGCCCGTGCAGCAGGGAGAGCTCGATGCGACCTGGGAACTGAAGCCCCAGCAGGTGAAGTTTTTTGCGTTCGGAACCGCCTTCGAAGACGCCTCGTACCAGCAAAACGGTCATGTCCAGGTCGATTTCGGGCTCGACACCCCGTTCCTTTATGAGGAAGTCGACTGGAGTGAACCGGTCGAGAAGCGCGTGAAAGCGAACGTCCAGAAGCTCGTCAACTTCACCACCGCCGTCGAAGAGAACTGCGGGATCACCGGACGTGTCTTGTGGTCAGAATCAGAGGACAATCTGGCGCAGAAACTCATCGACCGCTTGCAAAAAGTCCACTAATGCCATTTCTGAGCTGAGATACTGCTGCCAATCGTGCTGGCGGTTGGCCTATAATTTCAATATCTTGAGCAGATCAGGCGCTATCTTCCTCTCAGTCTTCGCATTGGCGACGGTACTCGTTCCTTCTTCGGCCAAGGCCCAGCCCGATCAGCCCCGAACCAGCCAGATCCTGCTCATCATGCCGTTTGAAAACACATCATCGCAGCCAGGTTTGGACTGGATGGGCGAAGCATTCCCGGAAGTGATGGGTTCTCGGCTCACCTCAGGCCCGCTATTTATGGTCAACCGCGACGACCGTCTACTGGCCTTCGATCAGCTTGGGATTCCGAGTTCCGCGAAGCCCTCTCGAGCAACAGTCTACGAGATCGCGCAGCGACTCGAGGCTGACTATGTACTGATGGGCACCTTCCGCGTGGAAAACGGAAACCTTACCGCGCGAGCGCGGGTCATGGACACCGCCCGGCTTCGCCTTGGCCCGGAGTTGAGCGAGGGGGGATCGCTGGCAAACCTGATAGCAATCCAGAGCGCCCTCACCTGGGACCTGCTCGATTCATTGAAACTCACCGGGAAGACCGGGAAGCAGGAGTTTGTTGCCCGCATGCCCCCTGTGCGGCTCGACGCTCTTGAAAACTATGTTCGAGGCGTGATCGCTGGGAATAATGCTGAGAAAATTAAACGTTTTCTCGAAGCCGTCCGGCTGGATCCAAACGATACTTTGGCGATGCTGCAGCTCGGCAAGACATATTACGTCTCCAAGGATTACACCTCCGCAATCAGCTTCCTCAGCCGTGTTCCGCAGAGCGATCCCAACATTAATGAGGCCCAGTTCTATCTTGGTCTTTCCGCGTTCTACGGCGGCCAGCCAGACAAGGCTGAGGCAGCTTTTGCGTCGCTTTCTCAAAGACTGCCTCTCACGGAGATATTCAACAATCTCGGAGTGGTTTCCGCCCGTCGTGGCGACCGCCGTGCCCGCGGATATTTCGAGCGCAGTGTCGAGACGGAACCAAGCGACCCCGACTATCATTTCAACCTTGCGGTGGAACTTTACCGCGAAGGCGATTCGTCTGGGGCAGCGCGTGAATTGCGCGCGGCTCTCGTTATCCAGCAGGACAGCGAAGCAAGAACTTTTCTTGATGCCATCAACGCCGGCGGCCCAAAATCGCGCCTGCCTTTAGAGCGTATCAAGCGCAACTATGATGAGTCAGGCTTTCGCCAGCTTGCCCTTGAGCTGGAAAATGCCGAAGAGGCTCGCCTGAGCGGCCAGGATGCGGCACACCACTCGGCATTCCACATCCAACGCGGCCATGAACTCCTGGAGCAGGGGCTCAACGCCGAGGCGGAGAAGCAGTTCCGCGAAGCTGTCTCTTTGACTCCGTTTGACGCCCTCGCTCACGCCGGTCTGGCTGAGGTGCTCGTGGCCACACAGCGCTTCCCTGCTGCCCGCGAGGAAGCGCGAAGCTCTTTGAGACTAAAGCCTGTGCCGGAGGCATATCTCGTTATGGCGCGACTGGCACTCGTTGAGAACCAGCCGGATGAGGCTACGCAAAACCTTGATCAGGCACTTGCTCTGGATCCTGCCAATGCTGCAGCCCTCGCTCTGAAGAAGGATATTGCGGCGCGCACGGCCAACCGCGCCAGGAACCCTTAAGAGGTATTCATATGACGCGCAGTTCTTTGTTCAAAGTCATTGCCGCTCTGGCTCTAATTGTTAGCCCAGGCCTTGCTTCCGCAGATGTGGTGAAGATCGTGGTTGACGGTCCCATCCACGGGCTGGTGACGGAGCGATTTGAACGTGCCATTGCGCAGGCCAAAGCCACCAATGCCGATGCAGTCCTGGTCGAACTGCAAACCCCCGGCGGCACGATGAAGGACATGGAGGAGATTGTGCACCGTGTGCTCGAGTCGCCGGTGCCGGTGATCATCTATGTCACGCCGTCAGGAAGCGGAGCGGCGTCGGCTGGGTTCTTCATTCTTGAATCGGCCGATGTGGCCGCAATGGCTCCGGGGACAAATACCGGGGCTGCACATCCCGTAATGATCGGACTCACCGGATCGTCCGAAAAAGTAGAACCGGTGATGAAGGAAAAGGTCGAGAACTACGCGGCTTCGTTGCTGCGATCCTATGAAACGAAACGGGGACGGAATGCTGAGATAGCCGAAACCGCAGTACGGCAATCGAAATCGTTCACTGCAGAGGAAGCGCTATCTGATCATTTAATTGAGTACATCGCAAAAGACGACCCGGATCTCTTGCGCCAGCTGGACGGGAAGACCATTACCAGATTTGACGGGTCGAAAGTCACGATGCACGTGGCGGGCAAGCCGATTCAAGAACAAGAGATGACTATCAGGGAAAAGGTGCTGGCCGTGCTGCTGGATCCGAACATCTCATTGTTCCTCTTTCTCATCGGCGCGCTGTGCATTTATTTCGAGTTCAATCATCCGGGCGCTGTGATTCCGGGTGCGGTGGGATTTGTGGCGGTAGTTCTGGTCCTCTATGCCTGGAACATGCTCCCGATCCGCTCCATCGCCATCGTCCTTATTCTCTCTTCCTTTGTGTTCTACATCCTTGAAGCGAAATTTCAGACGCATGGAATCCTGACCACAGCCGGCATCGTCATGATGGTCATCGGCGCCCTCACGCTTGTCGATGCGCCCGTTCCACAGATGCGAGTGAAACTCGCCACCGCCCTGGCCGTGAGCATCCCGTTTGGGCTCATCACCGTTTTCCTGATGACGTTGGCCATTCGCGCCCGGCATAACAAGATCGTAACCGGCCCGGAAAGCCTTGTCGGCGAAATCGGCGTGGTGCGCTCTCCCATGACGCCTGCCGGCAAGGTATTCGTCCGGGGCGCTCTCTGGAACGCGGTGTCGACAGCGAATATGGATGTTGGCCAGGCGGTGATTGTACGCGGGGTGGACAATCTGGTACTGCGCGTTGAACCGGCGACGCAGTCTGTTACTCTGGAATCAGCCAAAGCCTGAGTTTTTTCGTTTCGATTTCCGCACGGATGCCATTAGAATCCGGGCGGGCAAACCTTGGCCTCTTGTGGAGGGCACGCGTGCAATTTCTTCCTCTTATCGTTATCGTCATCATCGGGCTGTATGTTCTCAACTGCATCAAGATCCTGCGCGAGTATGAGCGCGGCGTAATTTTTCGGCTTGGCCGCCTGAGCGGCGCTCGGGGCCCCGGCCTGATCGTGGTTCTTGCCCCTTTGGAGCGCATGGTGCGGGTTGATCTACGCCAGCAGGCGCTTGAAGTCCCACCGCAGGACATCATCACCCGCGATAACGTCACTCTGAAAGTGAACGCAGTGATTTACTGGGAAGTAATCGATGCGGCCCAGGCCGTGGTGCGCGTCCAGAACTACTACTGGCAGACGCAACAATTCTCGCAGACGACATTGCGCTCCGTGCTCGGCGAAGTGGACTTGGATGAGTTGCTGGCGCATCGCGACAAGCTGAATGCCCGCATTCAAAGCATCCTTGACCAGCACACGGCGCCTTACGGCGTGAAAGTGGCCAACGTGGAAATTAAGCAGGTGGACCTTCCGGACACGATGCAGCGCGCTATGGCCAAGCAGGCTGAAGCGGAACGCGAAAAGCGGGCAAAAATCATCCATGCCGAGGGTGAATTCGCGGCCTCGCAGCGCCTCACCGACGCAGCCAAGATGCTTGCCGAGGAGCCGCTCACGCTGCAGTTGCGCTATCTCCAGACCCTGACGGAAATCGGAGTGGAGAAAAACACAACCATCATCTTCCCCCTGCCCATTGATATTCTCAATTCGCTCTCAGCGGCGCTGGAGAAATACAGTGGCCGCAATCAGCCCAAATAGGGTTAAACTTGGCGAAAAAGCAGAGCTGGAGTGGAAATGGACCTGGGACACGGGAAGGCTGTATTGCGTGACGAGGATTTGGACTCACCCAAGCAGGACACGGAAATCACACTGAGCACAGGAAAGCTGCTGGGGATATTCTTCGGCCTGGTGATTGTGTGCTCCGTCTTTTTCACCATGGGTTATCTGCTGGGCAAGAGCACTGCGGCAGGCAGCCATACCCAGATCGTGGGCTCCACGACTACTGCCGCCACCACAGCGAGTAAGCCGTCCGCGGGCAACAAGACTCCAGACAACCCGCCTCCTGCTTCACCCTTGCCCGCAGCGCAAGATAATTCACAGGCTCCATCGAACACTGCGGCGAATGGCGGCGCTACCTCAACGGCGCCAACAGAGATCAAAGCCAACCCTGCCGGAACGTACACCGTACAGGTGGCCGCGGTTTCCAAGCGTGAAGACGCGGACATTCTGGTGTCCGCCCTGAGCAAAAAGCAGTACCCGGTCTTCGTGGCCAACTCTGCGGCCGATGCGCTCTTCCATGTCCAGGTCGGCCCCTTCACCGATCCCAAAGATGCGGAAGCCATGCGAGTACGTCTATCTGGGGATGGCTACAATGCGATCGTGAAGCACTGAACGGCAGCAGAAAGCAATCCGCAGTTGCAATCAGCTAATCCAGACCTCATTCGCGTCATTGCTTGCGTGCATCTCCGTGCACTCAAGCTTGCGAGTGCCCACCGAAACGGAACAAGGCACTCGCTTGCCAACTGTCGACGGACTCCCGCGCATGTCCCAGAGCTGGGAGTGAATTGCCGCTTTCCAAAAGATACCGGCAGGAACTCAGACGGTGCTTACACTGTGCGTCTGCGCCGAGCTGCCATCCTCTTGCGCCGTGCCACGATGATGAACACCAGCACGAAGAAGATGATCCCGAATATTATCCGGATTGTCATCGGTTCGATAACGGCAAACAGCATTGGAATTGTGTTTGGATTGATCAAGGTATTCTCCTCTTAGACCTCGGTTATTGTCGTTTCAGATCAGCGGCGCTGTTTCACATCCGCCAGTCTACTTCTCCGCGATTACAACAACTACGCCGATCAAGACCTTGGTGGGCACAGCTGTGCCATCCAGGACGGCCGGCAAAAACTCCCATTTTTCGAGCGAGCGCATCGCGACTTCTGCGCGGGGGTCCTGCGCGACGATGCTCTGCAAGCCAATCAGCTTCCCCTTCTCGTCGATCACCCCGCGCACAAATACGGGCGTAGATTGCCGCACCATGTCCTTCGCGTCAACGATGGCAGCAAACTTTTTTGTTGCTACAGGCGGCTCGAGTAAGCCGGCGCCACGTGGCCGAGAATTGAGTAATGCATACTGCATCGGCCAGTCGCTGGAACAACCTACGTCAGACATGGGAATTGCCACGCTATACACGATTTCCGATCGACCGAACACTCCCATGTCGCGACCGGCGCCGCCACTTCCGCCGGCACCTGTGACGGTCAGTCCATACGTTCGCCTTACCGCGTTGATCCTGGTACCCGAATTGCCGTTGGGAGTGGAACCGCCACCTGCAATCGTGATTCCCGATCCTGATCCACCCGGAGCGGTACCGCCGGCGCTGATCGTAATCCCCGTACCCGCGCCTTTCGCACGATCGCTGGAGCCTCCGCCACCATTAGCCGGTCCAGAAGTTCCAGCGTTTGATGAGCCGGCATGATTGTCGCCCGGTCTGCTGGCCAAAGCCGGGGCAGGAGTTGCTGGAAGGTCTTCTCGTGTCGTCGTACTGCCGCCGGCACTCTTGGCGGTGACCTTGGCATCTGGTGCGAGTTCCGGCACCGCGGCCTTGACAGCAGGTCCCACAACAAACCGTCCGGCAAGCTGTGCGTCGGGGATTTGCACGTGCGGATCAGGCGTGACATCCACGGCGTTCACTACGATTGCAGATTTCTTCGCACTTCCTCCCAGATCCACGACGCCAGGCCCTTTTTCCGCCTGCGGCTTCGCAACCGTTGGTGGCGCGTTGCCACTCGCCGCAGGTGCGGGCTCCGGCTGAACTGGAACTTCCTTGACCGGCATGAGCGTAAGCTCCGGCCTGGCTACGGTCCTGGTCATGACCGGAATCTCGACACGTGGCGGCGTTGGAACCTGGAGCTTCGGCCGCAGCGCGTCTTTGGCGACTTCAGGCGACGTGGGTGCTTTGAGCATGACCATGCTTTGCAGGCGCAGAGGAAATTTAATTGAAGGAGGGCTCGCAATGTCGGGACGCAAGATTGTCTGGACGCGGTTGGTCGCGTGCGGGACAAGGGAGACGATCTCCAGCGGACCAGCGTAGTCGCGCTTCGCTGTAGCCACGGCAGCCACACTTTTCGTCAGCGTGGGCGACCTGTGCGCCGGTTTAGGAACTGGATCTAATTTCGCTTGCAAACTCTTGATTGGCGACAAGGCTGTAAAGGTTATTGGAGTGTTATCCCGGAGCTTCATCTCTTCGGCCGGTCTGTCCACCACCAAGGGTATCGGCACATGTCCCGGAATCCAGATCACAACCGCCAGGGCAAAACCATGAAAAGTGCCGGAAAGCACGATGCTGCGCGTAGCACGTTTCACCGGCAAGGCCGCAAACCGAGGAGGCTTGAGTTGCCGTTGCAATGCTAGTGGGCGCATTACCTCGCGCGCCGCGGCCGAAGCTGGTTCGCAGGGGGTGATCATTCGAGCAGCGTTGGCCTCAGGATCTGGAATGTGGCGCTGGGGTTCAAGATCATGTTGATCTGCGGATTACCGCCGAGCGCAAGTTTATCCACCACGATGTTGCCGAGGGTGAAGGACTGCGACCCTGAACCTCCCTGCAGCGTCAGGCAGGAGGTATTCGTTCCGCATGTGCCTCCGCCTCCGGAGTGGAAATACATGAAGCCGGAGGAGAGGAACTGGCCACCTCCGCCCCAGCTCGGATTCGCAGATGTGGTTCGGTTCTGGAAGAACAGGAACCCCCGATTTCCATCTGGCGAGGCGTAGGTTCCGGAGCACGGAGCCAACAGAATATTGCCATCAACCGATGACGGCACTTGCGGTGGGTTCGCCGGCCCGCTTGGGCATTGCGTCTGTCGCGATGGCACATACCCGTTCGCCTGCGACGATACGGTTCCGTCCGTTTTGTAGGAGAGGACGCATGCGTTAGGGGTCGCGGTCCCGTCAGACTTTGCCGCAGTACATGCGGGAGCCTTACCAGAGTTTGAGGTGACTGCAACGGTGTCAGAGGTGCTGAAATAAAACATCACTCCATTCGAGCCATCGCCAGTCGCCGTGCTCATGCGAACGGTAGAATTGCTCCCGAAATTCAAGCCATTTGCGCCTACGTAGTAGAGGCCG
>DATAEJ010000004.1:0-10847 GCA_036258095.1 Candidatus Angelobacter sp.
GCGCAAGTTGGTGGCCCGCATCCAGAACCGCTGGGGACCCACCCGCGTGGGTCCGTTCGGGCTGCTGCAGCCACTTGCTGACGGCGTCAAGTTCATCCTCAAGGAAGACATGGTTCCGGACAGCGCCCACAAGGGTCTATATATCCTCGCGCCCATGCTGGCGCTGGCGATGTCTCTGGTCTCCATTGCTGTGATTCCGTTTGGTGAATCGATCACCATCCGTGGCGTGACGATTCCATTCCAGATCACCGGCGTGGCGACTTCCTACGGACTGTCTGACATCAACATTGGACTGCTGATCATTCTGGGAGCGACGTCGATTGGCGTTTATGGGGTAGCGCTTGCGGGATGGTCCTCGAACAGCAAGTATTCCCTGCTCGGCTCTTTGCGCGCCAGCGCCCAGATGATCAGCTATGAACTGGCACTTGGACTTTCACTGGTTGGCGTCCTGCTGCTTGCAGGCATCCTGAGCCTGCGCGAGATCGTCGACGCTCAGGTCCAGCACAAGTGGTTCAATATTCTGCCCGGTTGGTATATCTTCCCGCAGTTCATCGCGTTTTTCATTTATCTGATGGCGGCGTACGCGGAAACCAACCGCATTCCATTCGATCTGCCGGAAGCGGAAACAGAACTCGTCGCGGGCTACCACACCGAGTACAGCTCTATGAAATTCGCCATGTTCTTCATGGCTGAATACCTGAACATGTTTACCGTTGCCTGCGTGGCCACGTTGATGTTCTTCGGCGGATGGCACGGGCCGGCAATCCCCGGAGCTCCGCACATTGTTCAGGCATTCCTGCCGGTGTTCTGGTTCGCCGTGAAGGTGTTCTTCTTTATCTTTCTCTACATCTGGATCCGCGGCACGCTGCCGCGCTTCCGTTATGACCAGCTCATGGCATTCGGCTGGAAATTCCTGCTGCCGCTGGCGATTGCCAATATCATCGTGACCAGCTTCATCGTGGCGTGGAGGGCCTCCTAGCGTGCTCCACCAGATCCTGTTCATTATCTTCGGGTTGATCTGCGTAGCCGGCGCGGTAAACCTATTGGCGCAGCGCCATCCCATTAACAGTGCGCTCTCTCTCGTCGTGGTCATGGCTTCGCTGGCGATGATCTACCTGCTGCTGGGCGCAGAATTCGTGGCCGCCGTTCAGGTCATCGTGTACGCCGGCGCAATCATGGTGCTGTTCGTCTTTGTGATCATGCTCCTGAATGCGGGAGCGGAAGAACGCACGACGGGCAGCATAATCGCCTTGGCCCTTGGCGTCCCGGGAGTGATCGCCCTGGGAGCGCTGGTGGGATGGACGCTGATCAGCCACAACCAGCAGTTGGGTGGCGTAAGTGTCGGGCCCACGAATTTCGGCAAGACGCAAAATATTGCCCATCTGCTGTTCAAAGATTTCCTGCTTCCGTTTGAAATCACTTCGGTACTGATCCTGATCGCCATCATGGGCGCGGTGGTGCTGGGAAGGAGGGAGAGCTGAATGGTTCCACTTTCCTGGTATCTAATCCTGAGCACGATTCTCTTCTGCATGGGAGTATTCGGCTTCCTTCTGAAGCGCAACATCATTACGAACTTCATGTCGATTGAGCTGATGCTCAACGCCGTGAACCTGAGCTTTGTGGCGTTTGCCAATTACTGGCACGCGCGGGCGGTACAGGGCGTTACTCCGGCTGGCGTGGAGAAGGCGCTGAGCGGCCAGGTCTTTGTCTTCTTTGTCATGGTGGTGGCCGCGGCGGAAGCGGCCGTGGGATTGGCCATTATCATCGCGGTCTTCCGCACGCGCGAAACCCTCAACGTTGACCGGGTGAACCTGCTGAAACTATGACCGATACCTTACATCTCTGGGTGATTCCACTGCTGCCGCTGGTTGGCGCCGCCATCAACGGCCTATTCGGACGCCACTTCAAGAATGCCGTGGTCTCGGCCGTCGCGCTGCTGTTTACCGCCGCATCGTTCGCGTATGCGCTCTGGGCCGTTCTGCAGGCCCTGCACATGCAGCTGCCGTATCAGGGGTCGGTTGGGACGTGGATCACGGCTGGGAATTTCTCCGCGCCCTTCGGCTTCTACCTGGACCAGCTCTCCATGATCATGGTGCTGGTGGTTACCGGCGTCGGTTTCCTGATTCACATTTACTCCGTCGGTTACATGGCGCATGAAGGCGGCTACTACCGTTTCTTCGCGTACCTGAACCTATTCATGTTCTTCATGCTGACGCTGGTTCTGGCGAACAACTACTTACTGATGTTCGTCGGCTGGGAGGGAGTGGGACTCGCCTCATACCTGCTGATCGGCTTCTATTTTCTGCGGGACTCGGCGGCGAACGCAGGCAAAAAGGCGTTCATCGTCAACCGAATCGGCGACTTTGCCTTCCTGATTGGGATGTTCCTGCTCATCCAGCATTTCGGGACGCTGAACTACACTGGCATTTTCGATGCGCTTAAAAATGCGGACAAGTTCCCAATTGATCAGGGCTGGGGCTGGATCACCATCACTGCGCTGTGCCTGCTTGGCGGCGCGACAGGCAAATCGGCGCAGGTTCCTCTCTATGTATGGCTGCCTGACGCCATGGAAGGTCCAACGCCGGTTTCGGCGTTGATCCACGCAGCAACCATGGTCACGGCCGGTATCTACATGATCGCCCGCTCGCACTCGATCTTTAACCTTGCTCCGCACGCGCTGGAGATTGTCGCTGTCGTCGGCTGCCTGACGGCAATCTTCGCTGCGACCATGGGCCTGGCGCAGACCGATATCAAGCGCGTTCTCGCTTACTCAACGGTCTCCCAACTCGGTTATATGGTGATGGCCTGCGGCGTCGCGGCTTATGCCGCGGGAATCTTCCATTTGATGACCCATGCGTTCTTCAAAGCGCTACTCTTCCTAGGCGCGGGTTCGGTGATTCACGCCATCGGCGGCGAACAGGACATGCGCCGCATGGGCGGGCTGCGCAAGAAAATTCCGGTCACCTTCTGGGTAATGACCGTTGCTACGTTTGCCATTGCCGGCTTCCCGCCGCTGGCAGGATTCTTCAGTAAAGATGAGATTCTGGGAGCAGCGTACACCAGCCCGCACGGCGGCCATCTTCTCTGGGCGATCGGGGTGATCACCGCAGGACTCACATCGTTTTACATGTTCCGCCTGTGGTTCATGACGTTCTTCGGCGAATACAAGCCGGGAGCGGTGGATGTAGGTGAAGAAGCACATTCACCTTCGGCTCCTGCACACCCAGCCCATGCGGCGGCCTCACACTCGCATGGCCACGCCGACGATCACGCCCACGGACACGGCGGCGTACATGAGTCGCCATGGATCATGCTCGCCCCGCTGGTGCTCCTGGCGGTGCTCTCATTCACGGGCGGCTGGGTGGGCGTACCCAAATTCATGGGCGGGCACAACGAGATTGCGACTTTTCTCTCTCCGGTATTGGAATCACCCGGCAACGTTGGCGCGGAGAGGCTGCAAGGGGCCGAGAACGGCCAGTTGCCTGCAAAAGAAGAAGAACACGCTCGCGAAGAATGGATCCTGGCAGGAACCTCAGTTGCCGCTGCTGCGCTCGGCCTCTTTTTCGCATGGTTTCTCTACTACAAGCGGCCGGAGCTGCCGGATCGAATCACATCTCGAATGCACGGCCTATACCTGACTGTGCTGCACAAGTACTACATTGACGAAGCGTACGGGTTGATTTTCGTCAAACCGCTGCTCGCTCTATCAACATTCGTCTTCTGGAAAGGCGTTGACCAGGGCATCATCGATGGCATGGTGAACGGCGCAGGCACTGCTTCGAAAGGCATCGGCAACGAACTGCGACGAATGCAGTCCGGCAACATACGATCGTACGCGGCATGGGTGGCACTGGGTGGCGCTGCGGTTCTTGCCTACATGATCTGGCTGGGGGTGGGCAAGTGAACGAATCCATCCTGACTCTCGTTACCTTCCTGCCGACGATCGGCGCAGTGCTTCTGATGTTCATGCCGCGGAATGACCGCATGCTCCGCGCTGTGGCGCTGATTGTTTCTCTGGTCACATTCGGCTTCTCGCTTTACCTGCCCATCCAGTTCCAGCACGGTGTAAATGGATTCCAGTTCCAGACCGACAAGGTGTGGATATCACTGGCGAACATTCATTACCACATGGGCGCCGACGGCATCTCCATGTGGCTGGTACTGCTCACCACGTTCCTGGTGCCGCTGGGCGTGCTGGTTTCGTGGAAGTCGATTCACGATCGCGTGAAGGAGTTCTTCGTCCTGCTCCTGCTGCTGGAAACGGCCATGATCGGCGTCTTTCTGGCGCTGGACCTGTTCTTGTTCTATGTCTACTGGGAAGCCACGTTGATCCCGATGGCGCTGCTCATCGGCATGTACGGGCACGAGCGGCGCGTCTACGCGGCAGTGAAGTTCTTCCTGTACACGATGGTTGCTTCGGTTTTCATGCTGGCCGCAATCATCTATCTCTGGGCCGCAGCCACTCCGCATTCGTTTGATTACGCAACGCTGCGCCAACTCATTGCGCAAGGCAATATCTCAACCGGTGCATTGCAGTGGCTGTTCCTCGGGTTCTTTATCGCCTTCGCGGTGAAGGTTCCGCTGTTCCCGCTGCATACATGGTTGCCGGACGCGCACGTAGAAGCGCCCACCGCCGGCTCGGTACTGCTCGCGGGTGTACTGCTGAAAATGGGTACGTACGGCCTGCTGCGCTTCAATGTCGGCATGTTCCCTGCCCAGTCGCAGCACAACGCTGCCTGGATCAATACGCTGGCGATTATCGGAATCATCTACGGCGCGCTGGTGGCACTGGTGCAACCGAACCTGAAAAAGCTGATTGCCTATTCCTCGGTCAGCCATCTCGGGTTTGTCGTGCTGGGAATCTTCACTTTCACTCAGGCTGGAACCGACGGCGCGGTTTACCAGATGCTGAACCATGGCGTCTCCACCGGAGCGCTCTTCATGCTGGCCGGCATGCTCTATGAACGCAAGCACACGTATGAGTTCAAGGAATTCGGCGGGCTGGCCACACCGATGCCGGTGTACGCCACGTTCTTCCTCATCGCGGTGCTTTCATCCGTCGGCCTGCCGTTGATGAACGGCTTCGTGGGCGAGTTCCTGGTGCTGAGCGGCGCCTTCCAGTACAAGGCTCTGTACGGCATCCTGGGCGCAAGCGGCGTGATCTGGGGCGCCTGCTACCTGCTATGGATGTACCAGAAGGTCTTCTACGGCGAGATTCACCACGACGAAAACAAGACTTTGCCCGATATCGACCGACGCGAGCAGATTTCACTGTGGCCGGTGGCAGTGATGGCGCTGGTCATGGGCATAATTTCGCCCTACTGGATGAAGTCCATTGATCCGGCTGTGTCCGGCACAATCTCACAGGCATCTCAGGCGCGGGTAGCACCCGCAGCAACCAACCTTTCGGCTGGTGGACAGAAATAGATGAACCCGATTTCCATTGATCAGTATGTACGCATCCTGCCGGAACTGGTGCTGACCGCTTTCGGCATTGCGGTAATGATGATCGACCCGCTACTGAAGCCGAGCGCCAGCCGCCGGCCTCTGGGGTATCTTTCCCTGCTGGGGACGATCGCAGCAATGGGCGCCACAGTCGTACAGATGCACGCGCTCGCAACAGACCCGTCATTCGGTACTCCGGGATGGTTTGGTATGGTGCGGGTGGACAACTTTGCTGTGTTCTTCCACATGCTGATCCCGGCGATCTCCGCGATCTGCATCCTGGCTTCGCTCGAGTATCTCGACACGCAAAAGATCAACACCGGCGAATATTACGGCCTGATTCTGTTCGGCACCGTTGGCATGACGCTGATGACGTCGGCGGTGGAACTGGTGCTGATCTTCATAGCGCTGGAAATCTCTTCGATCGCAACCTACATCCTGGCGGGCTACCGCCGACGTACCGCTTCGAGCACAGAATCAGCGATCAAATATTTCCTGCTGGGTTCATTTGCCACGGCGTTCTTCCTCTACGGCGTAGCGCTGATGTACGGCGCAACCGGATCAACCGACGTTCTCGCCATCCAAAGAGCGCTCGCACCCGGTACCCCAAGTCTGCTGGCTTACGTTGCTACCGCGCTAATGATCGTGGGCCTTGGCTTCAAAGTGGCATCCGCACCGTTCCACGTGTGGACGCCCGACGTTTATGAAGGCGCTCCTGCCCCTGTGGTCGCGTTGATGTCCACTGGTCCAAAGGCGGCTGCGTTTGCCGTGATGCTGCGCGTCCTTTTTGCGACAACCGGCACCGGCTGGTTCGCGCTGATCTGGATCTCCGCCGCGCTCTCGATGACGATCGGCAACTTCGGCGCGCTGATCCAGAACAACGTGAAGCGGATGCTGGCGTACTCTTCCATTGCGCATGCCGGTTATATCCTGGTGGCGTTTGCCGCGCAAAATGATATCGGCATCTCCGCCGCAATCTTCTATACCGCTTCTTACGCGGCCATGAACGTCGGCGCTTTTGCGGTGGTCAGCCACTTTGCCTCGGGCGGCGAGCGGTACGTTTCCATTGACGACTATGCCGGACTGGGGAAGCGCGCACCGCTGCTCGCATTTACTCTCACCATCTTCCTGCTCTCGCTGATCGGTATCCCGGCCACAGCGGGCTTCCTGGGCAAATACTACGTCTTTACGGCGGCCATCTCTGCGCATTCGAATGCCATGGTCTGGCTCACGATCATTGGTGTGGTGAACAGCGCCGTAGCCTCCTATTACTATCTGCGGCTGATCGTGATGATGTACATGCGCGAGCAGACTGTGGCAGAACCACCCACGCCGGCAACGCCCTCCATGCGGCTGGCGCTGGTGATCGCCGCGATTGCAACGATCTGGCTCGGAGTGATTCCGGGCAGGACGCTCGATCGCGCAACGCAGGGAGCGGCGGATCTCAGACCTAAAACAACCGCCCCATCGGCTGATTTGAAAGCGCAACAGGCAAGCCAGCCGGCTACTCTGGTGAAATAGTCACATCGCGCCGGGCAAAGATCGCCGACCCAGCCACCCAGAACAGCGCTATCCAGACCATTGCAGCCACTGCCGGCGTGCCGCCGTTATGAAGAGGCTGAAAATTGAACCTTTGCACCAGGTTCGCCAGACCGACCACAGGAAACAGCCTCTGCCCTGACAGCCCATAAGCGGCATTCAACACGAATGGCAAGGTAAGAGTCACGGAGGTGGCTGCCGTCGCCAGAAGCGGGTGCAGGAACACCGAGTAGAAGAGCGCCACGGCAGCAGCGGCAATCGCAACCATAAATATATCCCCGACCAACGGTGCGATGCTCCCGATCGCCAGACCTTCACGCCTGCTCATCCATGCCGTGATGGAACCAAGGAGCAGGCACAAGATAGCTGACATCATGGCTGAGCCAACCAGCAATCCAGCCAGATACTGATGCCGGTGTATTCCCTTTGAGAGCACCGCAAGAATGCGACGGGTCCGGCGCTCGGTGTGAATCGCCGAGACTGCCACCACCATGGCAAGAAAAACGATGTAGGTTGCATGGATCTGGACGTAGAAGAGAATCTCCTGCCGCTGCTCGTGCAACGAAAAGAAACCTGAGATCAGCACCATGTAGGTGGCCATCACTGTTACGACCACCCATTGCGTGCGCAGGAAGTTGATGGCGATCAGGAGAACGGGCTTCATGCCGGCTATTCCTCCGCCCCGAGCATGGTCAGCGTTGGCCCGTCCGCTATTGCAACATCACCACGTTCTGAAACCGCGTAACTCACCTTCTGAGTTCGAAATTTCCGGGAAAGAAGGCGCTTGCGTCTGTTCACGTCGTGCAATTCGATGTGGTCCGGCTTTGCTACAGTGAAGCTGGAGCCGCGGGGCGCGGTGGTGGCCTCGCGATAGCGGTCGCACTGGGCTGCAAGATAATCGCCAGTCGCGGTGGCCGAACTGAAACGGCAGTCCACCGCCGAGTGGTCATACAGGACATTACCCTCGGCTGTAAGCACAAGCACACGGCCGCAACCCAAAAGTGCTACTGAGTGATGGCCGGCAGGTATAAGGTCGAAAGGACAATCGTGGGCCTCGATCTTTACCTCACTCTTGAGCGCAGTCCATTTGCCCTTGTCGTCAAGCAGCCCAAGCTCCCCGTGGCTATAGGAGTGGGCCGGATCGCTGGTAATCAGAAAATCATCGACCGGAGCCCAGACGGCGAGCGTGTGACCCAGGCTGAAGGTTTTTGTGGTGGCGAGCGTTGCGGGATCAACAAATTCGACGTCGGTTTTGCTCTGGCCCTCGCTGATTGTGGTCCCGTCCATCAGAAACTGAGGTGTATGGAATATCTGCGAATGCACCAGGACTACTTGAGCGCGCGATGGCGAAACCGCAATTTGCCAATTCTCCCGGGGAGCGCTATGCACGATCGTCAACGTCTTGTGAGCGAGCTCTGTGAACTCGGCAGAATAGAGATAGAGAATATTGCCGGTGCGGACGAGAAACCTGCCGCCGTTGAGCGCATGAACGGAAGAACGCTCAGCGTTGGTAGGCAAGCGGAATGCGTGGATCAGGTGACCATCGCGTGCGCTGAGGACCCTCAGTTCCATGATGAAGCTGCCAGACCCACCGGCAGCATTCCTGGCTTTCAAATCCGGCGCTTCGGGAAGCCGATTGACCTGATAGACGATCACCTGCTCGGGGGTAAGAAAGAGCACACCTTGCTGGCCGGTCCAGGCAGAGCTCACGTAGCGATCAAATGGTTGAAAGCCGTATTGGCGTTGCAGATCCACACTCCAGCGCGACGGCTTGGCGGCGAGGCAGAGACCAGCAAGCATGAGAATCGGAAGAGCGTTTTTCCAGACGTGTTTCAATGCTGAGCACCTCCATTCTGCTGCGCGAGATCCACAAACAGGTCTTCCAGCGTCCTGCGGATTGGATTGACGGCGATCACCTCGCCCCCCGCAAGCCATATCTGCTCAATCGCCTGGCGCTGCTGCAATTTCGGAACGGTGATCTTGATGTAGCCGTTCTGCTGCGAACCCTCGAACATCATCGCGTCAATTCCGCGCGCCGTGATGACGAACCGATCCTGCGACTCGAGTAATTCAGAGATGGTTCCGATGCGCGCGACCTTTCCCTTGATCACGATGGCCAGCCGGTCGCAGATCTGCTCGATTTCAGAGAGAAGGTGCGAACTGAGGAAAACGGTCTTTCCTGCTTCGCGAGCACGAAGGATAATCTCGCGTACCTGAAGCCGGCCGATAGGATCGAGTGCGGACGTGGGCTCGTCAAGGATCAGCAGATCGGGATCATTCACGAGCGCCTGGGCGAGTCCTACGCGCTGCAGCATGCCTCGCGAGAACTTGCCGGAGTTGCGGCGGGCGACAGAGGAGAGGTCAAGCGATTTCAGCAGTTCGCGGGTGCGCTGCGACAACACCGGATCACGCATGCTGTTCAGTGCGCCATAAAAACGCACCAGTTTTTCTGCCGGCCGGTGGTAGAGAGCAACGTTCTCGGCAACGAAGCCAATCCGCTGCCGGACAGGAGCATAGCCAAAAGGATGACCAAGCATGGCGCCACTGCCTGTGGTGGGAAACATCAGACCGATGGCAAGGTGGATTGCGGTGGTTTTGCCGGCGCCGTTCGGGCCAAGGAAGCCGAATATCTCGCCAGGCTCGACCCGCAAAGAAAAACCATCGAGCGCCGTTACCGTTTCACTTTTGAAGAAGCTGCGGTATTCCTTGCGAATATCGTTGAATTCGAGGGCGGTTGGTCGGGGCATGGGCGCTTCTAGCATAAATCAATGTGAAACATCTCCAGGTCACAACAAAGATTTCACGGTGCCTGGATCGCCCTAAAGTCTTCGGAGAGACAACAGGATTACGAAAGGAATCTCCGGACATGCGACACGATGCATACGTAAATAAGTTCCTGACCGTTTAAAGTGTATACATGACCAGACCGGCAGAAACACGGGCGATTCCTGTGCATGTGCTGGAGAGCTGTCCCGATCCCTGCTTTGTGCTCACAGAAAATCTTGACATCAAGTATTGCAACCAGGGTTGGAACAACTTTGCCGTGCTGAATGGGGGTAGTTCTCAGGTGCTTGCAGCGGAAGTGGTCTCACGAAACCTGCTTAATTACATCCCTGAGGATCTCAAGAACTTCCACGCCGGTCTGTTTGCCTTAGCCCGCAAAACGTGCAAACCTGTCACACATGATTACGAGTGCTCCAGCGCAACCATGTTCCGCCTTTATCGGATGCATATCTTTCCTCTCGACCAGGGATTTGCAGTCATCAATTCATTGCGGCTGGAGCACCCGCATGACAGGACACCGCTTGAACCGAACGACTCACTTTACCAGACGGAAAAAGGAATGATCCGCATGTGCTCGAACTGCCGTCGCGCCAACCGTGCCGGCGATCCTGCGGCCTGGGAATGGGTGCCCGATTACGTGCAGCGTATGCGCCCGAACACTACACACGGCGGGTGCCCAGCATGCATGGAATATTACTACGGTTCGTTTCTCCAAAAATGCAAAGAAAAACCCTCGGATGCGGCCTGACAAAGGCTTTTGCCGCCCGATAACGAAAAAGCCCGGCTTGAGGCCGGGCTCCCTCGAAACAACTGTTGACTAGCTCCTCAGGCCGAGTACCTGGAAGGCAATAACCAGAGCGTATAGTGCGAGCGATTCGATCAGAGCGAGACCCAGAATCAGGAAGATGAAAAGTCCGGGGCGTGCGCCGGGGTTGCGGGCCAGCGATTCAACCGCCGAAGCAGTTGCCTTGCCCTGTCCCAGGCCGCAGAGTCCGGCGGCGATGGCCATACCAAGGCCGGCGCCGAGCGGAATGGCCCAGCCTCTGCCGCCTGCGACCGCGGCGCTGGTAGCTCCTTCA
>DATAEJ010000005.1:0-8490 GCA_036258095.1 Candidatus Angelobacter sp.
GGGCGGCGAAGGCTAAGCTGGCGTCGCTGATTGAGTTCACCAACCGAAGATACCTATAGCGCGACGGCATAGTTCTTTCTCGGGGAGAAATAAGCCGGTGATTTGATGGCTCACGCGAAACTGCGCGGAGCAGGTCCCTCACATTCGGTCTCAGCAAGCCTCGGCCTCAGTTCGGGATGGTTCCTTCAGTGGGGGAAAACTGTTGGAAGATCAAGTTAGAAGCGTGGGCCGGGATCACTTCTGACGCACTGTCAATCGATTGCCTGAAGCATTCCGACCATGGCAGGGCTATCTCTGCGCCTTCAGCTTGGCTGCCAGTTCTTCTCGCGAGACGCTCACCTGCTCGCCGGTCTTCAGTTCCTTGAGCGGGAACTGGCCGGATGCAACTTCATTTTCGCCCACAAAAAGGATGTAACGTGCGCCGGAGCGTTCCGCGGCCTCGAATGACTTCTTTGCGCGGAATGTTTCGTCGCCCAACTCGGATGCGATCTGCTGCTTGCGCAGGTGCTGCGCGATTACGGCGGCTTCGGCATTCATGCCCTGGCCGAGCGGAGCAACGAAGACGACCGGGTTCTGGTCAGGCACGGCGACGGTCTGCTCGGACTGCAAGGCCAGCACGAAGCGGTCGAGACCGAGGGCAAAGCCAATGCCGGGCGCTTTGGGTCCGCCGAGGGCTTCGGAGAGGCCGTCATAGCGGCCGCCGCCGAGCAGTGCGCTCTGAGCGCCGAGGCCGCCGTGGGTGAATTCAAAGGTGGTGCGGGTGTAGTAGTCGAGGCCGCGCACCATGCGTTCATTCACGTGGTACTTGATCCCTACATGGTTCAGGATCTTTTTTACTTCGTCAAAGTGACTGCGGCTCTCTTCGCCCAGGTAAGCGGTGATCTTCGGGAGAGCATCAATGATTGGCTGGTCTTCCGGGACTTTGCAGTCCAGCACGCGCAGAGGATTCGTTTCTGCACGACGCTGGCAGTCGGCGCACATTTTGTCTTTCACCGGAGCCAGGGCTTCACGCAGCGCCTGATTGTAGCGGGCGCGGTCTTCGGAATTACCGACGGAGTTTATTTCCAGATTCCATTCGCGAATGCCGACCTCACGCAGGAGCTGCGCCAGCATGGCGATGATCTCGGCATCACGCGCCGGCGATTCGCTACCGGCCGAAGGCGGACCCAGCACTTCAGCGCCGATCTGGTAGAACTGGCGATAGCGTCCCTTCTGTGGGCGTTCGCGGCGGAACTGCGGGCCGATGTAATACAGCTTTTGCAGTTTTCCGGTGTCACCCAGCTTGTGCTCGATGTAGGCGCGCACTACACCGGCGGTGTTTTCCGGACGCAAGGTGAGAGACTGGGCTTTCTCACTCTGCGCGCGAGGCCGGTCTTCCCAAGTGAACATTTCTTTGGAAACGATGTCAGTTTCTTCGCCCACACCGCGGGCAAATAGCTGCGTGTCTTCAAAGACAGGGGTTCGAATTTCGTGGAAGCCATAGCGGTGGAAGACGTCACGGCAGGTCTGTTCGACGAACTGCCAGAGCGCGGTATCCGGGGGAAGGATATCGCGGGTGCCGCGGACCGCCTTGATGGGAGAAGTCATTCGTTATTAGTAATTAGCCTTTGGCCGTTGGCCTTTAGCCCGTAGTTCTCGTTACTAGCCCGGGGCACGTCGCGGCCTGACGGCTTGCCCATGGATTGGCAAGCAAAATCAAAACAATGATTCTAAACCCTGAGCAGAGGTGTGGAATTAATTGAGCAGCGCATGTTTCCAAGACATTGCGTTTATTCCTTCTTCGGAAACGGCTCCCCATTCAAAAGAAGTCCTTCCGGATACCAATCCGCTGCCAAGTCTTTCCATCCTGGGTTCATGGTTTCCACCAGTCGATCCTTCTTTTCGCGCCGCCAGCCTTTAATCTGGTCTTCTCGGTCGAACGCCGACTGGATGTTTTCAAATTGTTGGTAGTAAACCAGGCGATGGCATTTGTATTTGCTGGTGAAATAGCCGCCCTGATCATTTTTGTGCTGCCAAACGCGCTCGTACAAAGAAGCGCATGCGCCGGCATAAAGAGCACGGCGAGAAGCGCTGCCCATCATGTACACATAAGAAGATTTGTTCATGTCGCTCCTCAGGCACAAGGTCCCTCCGGCCTACTCGCGCGCTGATGACAACGCGCGCTCGCTCACGGCCATCGGGATGACGATTTTAAGGGGAGGGGCACGGAACTGGAAGCCGCAATCGCGGTCGTTCCGAAATGTGTACCCATTGATTCGGTCTTGAAGCCATAGTGGAATTCTTCGCCGTTATTTGTGCGGGAATTCCTTCCGGTAGATCTGGGTGTAATCGTAATAGTTGTTGGCGTACATCATGATCATCTGCTGGGTCTTTTCGTCGTCAATCTTCTTTTTGAACTGACCCGGGACGCCCATCCAGAGCGAATACGGTTCCACCACGGTGCCTTCAGGGATCACGGTACCGGCGGCGATAATCGATCCTTCGCCGATCTTTGCGTCATTCAGGATCACGCAACCCATGCCGATCAGGCAGCGCGAGCCGATGGTGCACCCATGCAGGGTCACCGAGTGGCCCACGGTTACGTAGTCGCCCAGGATGACGCCATATTTGTGACGCATGCCATGGAGCACGCTGCAATCCTGCACGCTGCAATTCTTGCCGATGCGAATGGCATAGACGTCGCCGCGGATGACGGCGTTCATCCAAACGCTGGAGTTCTCGCCTATTTCGACGTCGCCGATGATCTGGGCGGACTCATCGATATAGCAGGTTTCGTGAATGCGTGGCGCGATTCCCTGATACGGACGGAGCATAGGCGTGAAACTTTGAAGGTAACATGCGGGCGCGAAAGGCGGCAATCCGAGAGGAAGATCGGGATATCGGGTGATCTGGTGATCGGGTGACCTCACCCCAGCAAGCCAAACTCGGGCTTGCCGGGGACCCCGGGTGATCTGGTGATCGGAAAAGCGAAATCCATGAGCCGCAATCGCGCATGACATTTCTCACGTACGAGTTCGAATTCGTATCTTGCTGGCTTACGCGGGGCGGCAGCGGAGCAGATCCCTCACCGCTCGCGCTCACCAGCCGTTCGCGCTCGGGCTTCGGGATGGGGCCTTCAAGGGGATACGAGGTTGCAAGTGAGAAATGTATTAAGGGGGCGGAGATTGAGGAGACTAGACCTTCTGATCGGCGGGGCCGGGTTCGTCGAGTTCGACGCCGGAGAGTTCGGTGACCAGGGTCCAGTTTTCCCAGGCGTAGCGCCAGATGGAAACGGAGTGCAACTTGTCGAAGGAGTGAAAATCGCGGTCGTTCAGGGCTTCGGATTCGCCCATGAACACTTCACTGACGTAGTCACAGTCGTTGCAGCGGACTATGTATGGATAATTCGCGCTCATGCCGGTTCAGCTAGTGGGGAACACATATAATCCTCGGCTGCCCGCGGGCTTGCACTACAGCGCTCTACTTAGCACGGCGCGGTTTTGAGCTTACCGTCGGGGGCGGTAAACAATTCCTTACTTGCTGGTCATGATCCAGCTTCTGATCTCGCTTTCCCAGATTACGTTCGCCGGTTCCAGGGTCTCAACCCCAACCTGTCCTTCCCGGGATGTACCCGCCTCTCCGATCCAGGCCACCCGGTAGCGCGCGCGCCGGCTCTGGCGCTGGACGTAAATCGTCTGGCCGACTTCCTTGATTCCCGGCAACAAGGCGATGCGTGCTCCCCTGGGTGAGATTTCATAAGTGCAGCAGAGCTGGGATTCGAAACTCTTCACGTCCGGAAACACCTTGACCGGGATGGCGATGTGAAGCCTTTTGTCATCGTGGCGGGCGTCGAGAGTGATGGCAGCACTGCCCCCAGGCAGAGACGAGGGACCTTGGTTCGTCATGATCTCTGTGAGTATCCGGGCACTAACCAACAGGGTCAACATTACTTTCGTTTCCAGGTTGAGTTTAGAAAGTGAAACGGGAGGGGAGATCGCCGTAAGCGCCGTAATCGCGCGAAATCGCCGTAATCCCACCCCAGAAAGCCAAAAACGGGCTTTCCGGGGACCCCGGTAATCGCCGTGATCGGGAACAACGAGATCTGGTGATCGGAGCGGCAACACCACAAGTTCGCCAGAGAGGCGCGGAGACCCGGAGGAAGATCGGGAGATCGGAGCAATGGAATGTCAAAAAACGCAACCCGCTGAAGATCTCACCAGCAATGGCACAAAGATTTAATTTCGCTTTACATTCGCGAACGGTTGCGCTATTCTCAAGCTGGAGTATTCGTTCTTTATTCGGTATACGAGCAGACTTTAGGGTGAGGAATGGACGTGATTGGCAGTAGAAACGACGCGAAAACAGGGGGTCGACAGGCCTGTCACAGGCCTGTCGAATTGCGGTTAGGCCTTTGTTTTCAACAAAACGACTGACCCCCGGGGTGGGGGTGCCAAATCTGGTGATCTAGTGATCTGGAGATCTGGTGAACGGAGCATCGGGATAACGAGATATCGGGGCACCGGAATGTTGGGGCAGTCGCGTTTGATCCGGCGGACCCAGTAATCCTCGTTGCGGGTGATCAGGGAATTAGAGCTTAACGGTAAGGAGGATTCATGTCGTACGAACCGATGGACGGTTTTGGTGTCAGGCAGGGTGAAAGTCCGCTGGGATTTATAGCGGAGGAGAAGGAGCTGTGGAGGAAAGCGGAGACATCCGCGGAGCGCGAGCATGTATTGCGGCTTCGAAACGCGCGCCGGCTGCGTGAGCACAAGGAGCGAGAAGCGCGGCAGTGGAGGCAGACCCAGGCGGGACAGTTGCTGAAGCAGCTGGGCGAAGCGTTTGAGGCCTATCGGGCGTATGTGGCGCAAGATCCAGAAGCGGAAGGGAAGGCGCTTGAATTTGACGAAGCGAACCAGAAGCTCTTCAACAAAATGAAGTCGACGATGGAGCGCGCGCACGCAGCGGCGAGATGCCGGTATCTCAAAGCGAACGGAGGGACATGCCGGGCGCCGCGGGTGCGCGGAGAAAAGTATTGTCACATGCACCTGATGATGGAAGAGGCACGGCCGGAGAAGATCAAGCTGCCGAACCTGGCGGATGCGAACGGGATCCATGCCGCGATTGCCAAAGGAGCCCAGGCAGTGGTGGACGGAAAGCTGGACCAGAAGCAGGCGGCGATTCTGGGATATTACCTGCAACTGGCCGTGACCAATGTGGGAAGAGTGAAGTTTGAAGAGGAGAGGATGGTGGAAGGGTAGAGAGCGAGATCGCCGTAATCGCCGTAATCCCACCCCAGAAAGCCAAAAACGGGCTTTCTGGGGACCCCGGGAATCGCCGGAATCGCCGTAATCGGAACAACGTAAGCTCACATGGAATACTACAGAGACAGGAAGAACCACGGAGGCGCGGAGAGACGGAGCATAATCGGTGATTGGTGATCTGGTGATCGGAAAGGCAACTCTCTTCTACTACAGCGGGCAGGAGCGAGATCGCAGTAATCGCCGTAATCCGGAAACAACAAAAAGCCACGACGGAGCAACGGAGAAGATCGGGTGATCTGGTGATCGGAGAGGCGACAACGCAAGTATCACCGCGGAGGCACGGAGACACAGAGAAAATTGGGGCGTCGGGTCAGCGGAACCCAAGATCAGCCCTCTGGCGCTCGCCTGACGCAATGTGCTGGTTACGTTTACAATAAAGGCTAGTCCTTCCTTCCGAGAAAAAAGACGCATGATTCACTTTCCTGTGCCTGAGGCTTTGACCTTCGATGACGTGTTACTTCTTCCTGCCCACTCTGACATTGTTCCGGCAGAAGTAAACACGCAGACGCAACTCTCGCGGAACATACGGCTGAATATGCCGATCATCAGCGCGGCCATGGACACGGTGACCGAATCGCGCCTGGCGATCGCGATAGCCCAGCAAGGCGGGCTTGGAGTGATCCACCGGAATCTTTCGATCGAGCAGCAGGCGGACGAAGTGGACAAGGTCAAGCGGTCAGAAAGCGGCATGATCATGGACCCGATCACGCTTTCGCCCGATCACAAGATCGCCGATGCGCTGGAACTGATGCGCCGTTACAAAATCTCAGGCGTGCCGGTAACCAAGAACAAGAGACTGGTAGGCATTCTCACCAACCGCGATCTGCGGTTTGAAACGCGGACGGACATTCCGATCAGCCAGGTGATGACCAAGGAAAACCTGATTACCGTGCCCGTGGGCACGACGCTGGAAGACGCGGAGAAAATCCTGCATGAACATCGCGTGGAAAAGCTGCTGGTGGTGGACGACAAGTACAACCTGAAAGGCCTGATCACGGTAAAGGACATCCAGAAAAAGCTGAAATACCCGAATGCGGCAAAAGACGAGCATGGCCGTCTGCGGGTTGGTGCAGCAGTTGGAGCAACCGGTGATTTTCTGGAACGTGCCCAGGAGATGGTAAAGGCCAAAGTTGACGTTCTGGCGATCGACAGTGCGCATGGGCACAGTGGGCGCGTGCTGGAAGCGATCAGGAAGATCAAGTCAAAGCTGCCGGAAGTTGACCTGCTGGCCGGCAATGTTGGCACCCATGAAGGCGCCTGTGCGCTGATCAAGTCGGGAGCGGACGGCGTGAAAGTGGGAATTGGGCCGGGCTCGATTTGTACAACGCGGATCGTGACCGGTTTTGGCGTACCGCAGATTACGGCGATTGCGGAAGCATATCGCGCGTGCCGTGACGCGAGCGTTCCGGTGATTGCAGACGGCGGGATTAAATATTCGGGTGATATCACGAAAGCGCTGGCTGCGGGCGCGAACGCGGTGATGATTGGGTCACTGTTCGCCGGAACGGAGGAGAGTCCGGGTGAGACGATCCTTTATCAAGGACGCTCGTTCAAGTCGTATCGCGGCATGGGGTCACTCTCGGCGATGGCGGAAGGGAGCGCCGAACGTTATTCCCAGAGGACAGACGACGCTTCCACGGAAATGAGTACTGAGAGCGATGGCCGTGGGAACCGTTTAAACAAACTGGTACCAGAAGGGATTGAGGGCCGGGTTCCGTATCGGGGAACGCTGGCAGACATGATCTACCAGTTGGTGGGTGGCTTGCGCAGCGGCATGGGTTATTGCGGCACGAAAACCATTCCTGAATTGCAGCAGCGCGCCAAGTTCATACGCATCAGCGGCGCCGGTTTGAGAGAAAGCCACGTGCATGACGTGATCATTACCCGTGAGGCCCCTAATTACCGCGTTGAGTAGCACAGAAAGCCAGACAATGGCGGCTCCGCCGCCACGAAGTGCAATGCTGGTCTGGGTGCCGGCCCTGGCGTGGCTGGCGGTACTTGCCTGCTTCTCCAGTGACGCATTCTCGGCAGACCACACCGGCATCTGGTTATGGAAGATACTGCACTTCATTTACCCAGGGCTGAGCCACGCCCGATTTAAAGAAATCCATTACTTCGTACGCAAGAGCGCGCACTTTCTGAGCTACGGAACACTCTCATGGTTTGCGTTTTATGGATTTCGTGGCGTCCAAAGCGCAAGGAACGTGTGGCGCGCAAAGTGGAGCGCTCTGGCCTTGCTGCTTACATTGACGGCAGCAAGTCTGGATGAGTTCCACCAGAGCTTTGTCTCCTCGAGGACCTCGAGTTCGCACGATGTCTGGCTCGATATGGCCGGCGCTGTGACATTTCAGCTTGTGATGGCAGCGGTATTCAGGTGGCGATCGAGGCGCAGCAAAGAATATTGACATGGAGACTTATCGACTGGATGGGAAAGTGCGCCTGGACCATTACTCTCCATCGCGTGCAGGCGCTAGTCCCGCAATCCTTCTGCTGCATGGCTCTGGCGGGCCGCTGCGCGGGATTGATCCCTTCGCCGAACAGGCGGCCGGAATGGGCGTACACGTATTCGCGCTTCACTATTTTGACCGTACCGGCCATGCGTGGGTTTCGCCTCGCCAGATTGAGGAACATTTTCTGGACTGGATGAACACCGCGGAAGCGGCAGTTTCTCACATGCTCAGCTTGCCAGGCGTCGATCATCGAAGAGTAGGTCTGCTGGGTTTTTCACTCGGTGCTTATCTTTCGCTTGCCCTGTCAACACGGGATTCGCGCATTGCCGCGGTTGCAGAGCTTTTTGGTGGACTGGCGGAGCACTTTGCCGCAGATGCGGCAAAACTCCCACCCGTGTTGATTGTGCACGGCGAACGCGATCCTGTGGTCCCGGTGCAGGAAGCGTACAAACTGGAAGAAGTACTGAAGAAAAATTCGATTCCGTATGAGATCAAGATTTATCGGGACCAGGGACACAGCCTGACCGGACTGGCGCAGCTGGACGCGATGCGAAGGGTTGCAGGCTTCTTTCGCGAACACTTGAGGCAGGCAGCGTGAAGCTGATTATGACCATGGTCATGATATGATGACCAGAAGAGGCAAACCATGAAAAAAATGCCAGCTGGAGAATTCAAGGCACACTGCCTATCTGTGATGGAAAGAGTACAGAAGACGAAGGAGGCTGTTGTTATCACAAAGC
>DATAEJ010000006.1:0-55394 GCA_036258095.1 Candidatus Angelobacter sp.
CGTCTCTCAAAGAGTACTATTTCAGCATAGGAAAAACTCCGCCTGGTAAAAGTTCTCTGAAACTTCTCAGGGATGTTTGCGTACCATCTGCATACCAATGAGGCATTGAGCATGGAACTGACGATTAAGAACCTTTCCAAGACTTACAAGAATGGCGTTAAGGCCCTTGATAACGTGTCGCTTACGACTCCGCGAGGGATGTATGGCCTGTTAGGGCCGAATGGCGCCGGCAAATCCACTCTGATGCGGACGCTGGCTACTCTGCAGGAGCCAGATAGTGGCAGCGTAACACTGGGTGACATCGATGTTCTCAAACAAAAAGACGAAGTTCGTCGCCGTCTTGGATACCTGCCTCAGGAGTTCGGCGTATATCCCCGAATCTCTGCGCAGGACATGTTGAGCCATTTGGCGCTGCTGAAGGGAATCACGAACGCCGGGGAGCGGAAGGACGCGGTGGCAGCCATGCTGCATCGCTGCAATTTGTATAAAGATCGCAAAAAGGCCCTGACGGGCTACTCCGGAGGCATGCGGCAGCGCTTTGGCATTGCGCAGGCGCTGATCGGGAATCCGCAATTGCTCATCGTCGATGAGCCTACGGCGGGCCTCGATCCGGGAGAGCGCAACCGGTTCTACAACCTCTTGGCCGAGGTCGGCGAGCAGGTCATCGTGATTCTTTCCACGCACATTGTGGAAGATGTGATGGACCTGTGCACCAATATGGCGATCATCCACGAAGGCAAGGTACTTTATCAGGGCGAGCCCATGGCGGCGATTTCAGAATTAAAAGGCCGGATCTGGCACCGCACGATCGAAAAGGCAGAACTGGCCCACTACGAACAGACATTCCGCGTCGTGTCCAACAAGCTGGTGGGCGGACGGCCGTTCCTGCATGTTTACGGCGAGGTGCCGCCGGGTGATGGGTTCGTGCCGCATGAGGCAGACCTGGAAGACGTGTTCTTCGCCAAGATCAGGAACTGGAGCTAAAGGAGGCAATAATGTTCTGGCGAATTGCATGGTTTGAAATCTCCTATTGGCTCCGATCGAAAATGCTGTGGGTCTTCCTCGGTGTAATCGCACTGGCGGTTTTTGCAGCCGTAAGCACACCGAATTTTACGTTGTTCATCACTCTCACGAATACAAACCACAATGCTCCCTGGGTGATCAGCAGCTATTACTCGTTGCTCACGCTTTTCATGCTGCTGATGGCAGCGGCATTCGTCAATTCCGCAGCTCTGCGTGATTTCCGTTTCGATACAAACCAGATTATCTTCTCCACTCCCATGCGCAGGCGGGATTACCTGCTCGGCAGGTTCGTGGGCGCAACGTTTGTGTCGCTCATTCCGATGCTTGGGGTTTCGCTGGGCATTCTGGCAGCAAAGTACATGCCGTGGGCAGATCCGGACCAGTGGGGCAGGGTGAATTGGGCGGCGCACTGGCACGCGATACTCGTGTTTGCTCTTCCCAATGCGCTGATCATGGCGGCCATTCTGTATGCGATTGCTGTGTTAGCGCGCAATGAGGTAGTGCCGTTTATTGGGGCTATTGTTCTTTTGATCGGTTACATTACGGCGGGCATCCTGCTTCAGGACCTACGGCATGAGGAATATGCAATCTTTGCCGATCCTTTTGGTATCAGAACGTTCACGATCGTCAGCAAATACTGGACGGTGGCCGACAAGAACAGCCTGCCCGTGAGCTTTAGCGGGCTGATGCTATGGAACCGGCTTCTGTGGATGGCCGTCGCACTGATTATTTTCGTCTTCTCTTATTTCAAGTTCAGCTTTACGGAAAAAGCGTCCAAAGCGACTCCCGTTGAACCGGATTCACAGGCTCAGCCGGTGGCGGTGGGACGGCCTGTTCCGAACGTGTACAAAAGCAGGGCGGCGTGGGCGCAAGCGTTGCAATCCCTGCGAATTCACATGCGCGGCATGCTGGTGAGCATACCGTTCATTGTGATCATGCTCATCGGCGGGATTAACTGCATCCTGGCGTTGAGCTTCAACGGTACGGAAGGATACGGCAACAGCAGGTTTCCCGTGACCTACTGGCTCGTGGATCTTATCCGGGGTTCGCTGTACCTCTTCGTTGTAGTGATCATCACTTTTTATGCTGGCGTGCTGGTCTGGAAAGACAAAGACGAGCGCATGGACGAGATCGTGGATGCCACGCCGGTTCCGGAGTGGGTGCTGTATGCAACCCGGCTGTTTACCCTGCTGGTGATGCTTCTCCTGATCCAGGCTGCCGCTTTGCTGGCCGGCATCGCAGTGCAGGCGTTCCATGGCTACTATCGTTTCCAGCTTGGGCTCTACGCCTACGATTTGTTCGTAAGAGATTTTTCATTCCTTGCTTTCTACTCAGTGCTTGCGTTCTTCATCCATGTGATCTCGCCGAACAAATATGTCGGCTACTTCGGGTATGTGGCTTTTGTGGTGGCAAATCTGGCCATCTGGCGCCCCCTGAACATCGCCACGAACCTGGTCCAGTTTGGCGGGACGCCGAATGTGGTCCACTCAGACATGTTTGGAGATGCCCCTTATCGCGCTTCATGGACGTGGTACACGGTTTACTGGTTGCTCTTTTGCGGGCTGCTGGGCATCTTGACGGTGATGTTCTGGCCGCGAGGGAAGCAGGACAACTGGCGGGCTCGCCGAAAGAATGCGGCCTTGCGATATCAGGGCGGATGGATCTCTGCCAGCGTGCTGTTGGGGGTCTTGTTTGCCGCGACGGGGGGATGGATCTGGTACAACACCGAGATGATCAACCGCGTGGTCGGACCCAAGTCGCTACAGCGGCGCCAGGCCGATTACGAGAAGGCGTACAAGCAGTACGAAAAGGCGAAGCAGCCGCGGGTGCGCAGCGTTAAATATGCGATCGATATCTATCCGGAAAGCCGGAACATCGTGATGCGCGGAGAACAGGTCATCCAGAACCCGTTTTCAGAGCCGCTCAAGGAAGTTCACTTTACTGTCGATCCGAACTACCTCACGGACATCGATATTCCGGGCGCCTCGGTCAGCAAGGATGACGAGAAGCTGTACTACCGGATTTACAAGTTTGATCAGCCGCTCCAACCCAATGAAAGCCGCACGATGCATTTCACGGTCAAGAGCAAAAATCGCGGGTTTGAAAATGAGTTGAGCACGGTCGAGCTGGTGCAGGACGGGACATTCTTCAATAACCGCATCGGGCCGACGATCGGGTACGACACGCAGCGGCAACTTACGGATCCCAATGATCGCAAGAAGTTCGGGTTGAAAGAAATTGATCTGATGCCGCCGCTGGAGACTAACTGCACGAAAGACTGCATGGAGAACTACCTGGGCGGGCATTCCGACTGGGTGGATGTGGAGACGGTGATCAGCACCTCGCCGGACCAGCTTGCCGTTGCTCCCGGTTCACTCGTGCGCGAGTGGCGAGAGAATGGGCGGAATTATTTCGAATACAAGCTTGATCATGAATCGCTGAACTTCTATTCCTTCATTTCGGCACGGTATCAGGTTGCGCGGGAAGAGTGGAACGGGATCAAGCTGGAGGTGTACTACGACAAGCAGCACCCGTGGAACGTGCCGCGGATGATGAACTCGGTCAAGAAGTCGCTCGATTATTACACCAAGAACTTTGGTCCGTATTACCACAAGGAAGCGCGCATCATCGAGTTTCCGAGAGTGGCGCGGTTTGCGCAGGCGTTCCCGGGCACGATGCCCTACTCGGAAGACATCGGGTTTATCGCGAACATCAACAAGCCGGATGACATCGATTTTGTTTTCTACGTGGTGGCGCACGAGATGGGGCATCAGTGGTGGGCCCACCAGGTAGTCGGCGCGGATATGGAAGGCGCAACGCTGCTCTCCGAGACCATGGCGCAGTACTCCGCACTGATGGTTATGGAGAAGCAATACGGGCGCGACATGATGCGCAAGTTCCTGAAGTATGAGATGGACAATTACCTGCGCTCGCGCGGCACGGAACGGCTGAAAGAGCGCCCCCTGCTGACGGTGGAAGCCAATCAGGGTTACATACACTATCGCAAGGGCAGCGTAATCCTCTATTACCTGAAGGAGATGATCGGGGAGGATGCGGTGAATCGCGCGTTGCGCAAGCTGATCCAGCAGTATGCGTATGCGCAGCCGCCGTATCCAACGTCGCATGCGCTGGTGGACGCACTCCAGGAGCAGACCCCGCCGAATCTGCAGTACCTGATCAAGGACCTGTTTGAAGACATCACGGTGTTTTCGAATCGCGCCACGGAAGCCACGGCGCAGAAGCGTGCCGACGGCAAATACGAAGTGACCATCAAGGTGGAAGCGCGTAAATATAAAGCTGACGCCAAGGGGAACGAGACCGAAGTGCCGGTGAACGATTTCATTGATATAGGCGCGTTTGCCAAGCCGGGCAAAAACAAGAAGTATGGCGACACGCTCTATCGCGAACGCGTGCACATGACGCAGAAGGAATCCGAATTCACCTTTACGACTGACAAGCTGCCGGAGAAAGCAGGGATCGATCCGTTTGCGCTGCTGATCGATCGCGTGCCGGACGACAACACCAAGACTGTGAACCTGCTGGGCGGAACGGCAGCGCCGAAGCCGATGAAGGCGGCACTGCAATAGCGCTGATCAGCCGACAAAGTTGCGAAGGTAACCTCCGAACGCGTAGGCTCTCTGCGTGCCGAAAACGTTCTATGGTCAAAGCCTGGCGGAAGTCCACAGCTCTCACTACTCTGATTTTGCGAAAAAAGCCTCAGCGGGCGTGATCGCAGCCTTGCGGCGCGCGGGCATACGACGAGGGCTGGTGCTTGATCTTGGCTGCGGCGGCGGGCAGCTTTCCGCTGCGCTTGTCCGGCGCGGCTACGATGCGACCGGTGTCGACCTTTCGGCTGCGATGATTGCCCTGGCGCGGAAAAACGTTCCGCAGGCGAAATTTGTGCAGGGCTCTGTGATGAGTGTGGAGCTTCCGAAAGCAGCGGCGGCAGTCGCCATTGGGGAAGTGTTCAACTATCTGGAGTCGACGGCACAGCTCCGGCTGGCCTTTCAAAACGTTGCGCAGGCGCTTGAGCCGGGCGCGCTGTTTATCTTCGACATTAAGGAGCCGCTGCCGGGAGCAGGCACGAATACCTATACTTCGGCGCGCTGGGGAGACGATTGGGCGGTGAGCGTTAAAGTCTCTGAACACCCTGGCAATGGCGTGCTGATCCGGGACATCGTGGCTTTTCGGAAACAGGGTAGAGCATACATGCGAGCGGATGAGCGCCATCGCCAGATCCTGCTCAAATCGAATGATGTAATCGATGAGTTGCGGAAGGTCGGGTTTTCAGCGTCCGCGAAATCCCACTACGGGAAGCTTAAGGTTCCGCAAGATCGCCGGGTGATAGTGGCGCAAAAGAATTAACCGGATAATTTTCCATGACAACAGATGAATTGAAGGGAAGAGTAGCACTGGTCACCGGAGCGAGCAGGGGCCTGGGGCAGGCGTTTGCAGTCGGGCTGGCGAAGGCAGGCATGGCTGTGGCGCTGACAGGGCGGACGGAATCCGACCTGGCTGAGACGTTGAAGATGGTTCAGGAAGCCGGAGCAAAGGGTATCGCGAGTCCTGCTGATGTGCGCGACAGGGCTTCCATCGAGCAGCTTGTGGCGAGAGTCGAGCGCGAGCTCGGATCGATCGATGTGCTGGTGAACAACGCGGGCGTGGGTGAACCATTCGGGCCCACATGGGAGGTCGATCCGGACGAATGGTGGCGCTGCCAGGAGGTGAACGTCCGCGGACCAATGCTATGTTCGCATGCGGTACTTCGCGCGATGGTGAAACGGAAGCGCGGGCGGATCATCAATATCTCAAGCGGAGCAGGGACCCGGAGCGTTCCGTATATGTCTGCGTACGTGACGAGCAAGGCGGCGCTGATCCGGTTCAGTGAAGTGCTGGCGGACGAAGTGCGCGAGCATGGAATCTCAGTGTTTGCCATCCAGCCCGGGTCGGTGCGTACACGCATGGCGGAGCAGATTCTTTCGAGCAGCGCAGCCAACAAATGGTTCTCGTGGCTGGAGCAGGTGTATGAGCGTGGAGAGAACTTGACCACAGAGCCGGCAACGCGGCTGGTGCTGTTCCTTGCGTCCGGCGCTGCCGACAAGCTGAGCGGAAGGTTCTTCAATGTGGCGGAAGATGCCAAAGACGTTGTAAGCCGGGCCGAGGAGATAACGGCCAAAGACCTTTATACGCTGCGAATGCGCTTCCGATAAAATTCCATTGAATAAGCGAAGAAAGAGCGATATTATATTTCTGGGCTGGCCTGTCCTGAGCGACCGGGCTGGAGTAGCCATGATCTTTGATAATAAGCAAATAGTAATTGGCAATTAGCCGAGCGCTCGAGCTATTGGCGAAGTGGTAAACCTGAAGAGCTTTCGAAGGACGGTTTAGACGCTTGGGTGACCCAAGCAAAATGTGGGTCACCCTGTGGAAATCTCCGGGTGACCCAGTGGAAAAGGTTGGGTGACCCAAGGGTCAAAATGGCGGAAGTGGTTGTGTTTGCAACAAAACAGCAGAAAAAAAGGGGGCGCCCCCTCTAAGGTTTACTGGATGGTAAAAGTTGTGAACGGAGCAGTGATTCCGATATTGGAAGTTACATGAGAGAGGCTGGGCTTCGCCAACTGTGAGACGCGGCATGCCGCGTCTCTACGTCCAACGATCTGGCGACTTCAAGCGCATTTCATGTTGCCCTTGACCTCTCGCTGCGCTCAGGCTATGGGCAGCCCTGAAGACTGTTGGCGACGATAGGGATCCCTCGCTCCTCTCGGGATTTCAGAAAGCAGCTGCGCTCGGGATTACAGAAACAATTAGTCGCCGCCCGAAGCCTTCCGGCCCTTCTTTGGCTTGGCTGGCTCGCCTTCCGTCAGCACCAGTTCTGAATCTGCGTTTGCCTCATGGACGGAGCGCGGCGGCTTCTTGGCTTCGGCAAGGCTCATCTTCAGAGCTTCAAGAATGTCGATAACAGGCGCCTTGTGCGCCGGCGCGGCGGTCTCGATGACCTGCTTGCCTTCGACCTTGGCCTGGATCATCTTGAGGAGGTTCTCGCGATAATTATCCTTGTATTTCTCCGGTTCGAAACCGGCGAGCAAGGATTCGATCAGCATCTTGGCGAGGCCGAGTTCTTTTTCCTGGATCAGGCTGGTGTCAGTGCGGAACTCTTCCACTTCGCGGATCTCGTGCTTGAAGTACATGGTGTGCAGCATGATGCCGCGATTGCCGGGGCGCAGAATCACGATGTGCTCGCGGTTGTGCATGGCAATCTTGGCAACACCAACGCAGCCGCTCTGGCGGAGGGCCTCAAAGAGCAGGGCATACGGCTTCTCGCCGGCTTCATCGGGCGCGAGGTAGTAGGAGGCGTCGAAATAAATGGGATCGACTTCAGCCGACTTCACGAACTCCAGGACTTCCATGGTCTTGGCCGTCTTGGGCGCGACTTTTTTTATCTCATCGTCATCGATGACCACATATTTATCTTTTTCATACTCGTAGCCCTTCACGATCTCATCGCGGGTGATGGGCTTGTCTTCCGACTGGCAGTAGAGGACCTGCCGGACGCGCGAGTGGTCAGCCTTGTGGAGCTGGTTGAAGCTGACGGATTCGCCGCGCGCGGCGCTGTACAATTTCACGGGCAAAGAGAGCAACCCGAAGGTAAGGTGCCCCTTCCATACGGTGCTGGCCATTCAGATTTTCTCCAAAATACGGGCGAGACTACGTGTTTAGCACAATTATATGTGCATTACAATCTCACCTGTAGACGATGTCACTAGAAGAATACGGCCGAAAACGAGTCTTTTCAAAAACGCCGGAGCCGCCACCCAAGCCCAGCACTCAGCAGGCAAACCGCTTTTTTATTCAGAGACATAGCGCAAGGCGTCTGCATTATGACTTGAGGCTGGAGATGGAGGGAGTCTTACGATCGTGGGCGTTGCCGCAGGGGCCAACTCTCGATCCCGAGATCAAGCGGTTGGCGGTCCATGTGGAAGACCATCCACTCGACTACGGCAACTTTGAAGGCACCATTCCGAGCGGAAACTACGGCGCGGGACAGGTGACGCTCTGGGACCGCGGGACGTATGAGTGGTTGGGAGAGAAGCCGCCCGAGGCGCAGTGGAAAGGCGGCGACCTGAAGCTGCGTTTTCACGGACAGAAGATCGTTGGCGAATTTGCGCTGGTGCGAACGAAACGCAACAAGGGCAAGGACTGGCTGCTGATCAAGAAGAAAGATTTTGCTGTCCGGCGGGGATGGGACCCGGAAAGCGATATACGCAGTGTGCTGCAAACCACGACCGATGTGTCACAAGTTGAAGGCGCGAGCAAGGCGGCGATGCCGACCAAGCTCGAGCCGATGCTGGCGACGCTGAGCAACACGCTGCCTTCAGGATCAGACTGGCTTTATGAGGTGAAGTGGGACGGCTACCGCGCGCTGTGCTTTCTGCAGGACGGCAAAGTGCATATGAGCTCGCGACGCGGCAATCCGATGGAAACGCAATTTGCCGAAGTAGCGAAAGCGATTACCGAAAGCGTGAAAGCCGAATCGGCGATTCTGGATGGCGAAGTGGTGGCCTTGGACGAGAACGGCGTGCCGAGCTTTCAGCTGATGCAGAACTATACGGGATTCCGGCGATCAGCGGCGCTCAAAGGCGAGAAGCCGATGGCGCTGAACTTTTTCGCCTTCGACCTGATCTACCTTGATGGCTACGATCTGCGGAAAGCGGCGCTGATCGATCGACGGCAGCTGCTTTCGTCCATCATCCTGCCGAATCAGGTGGTGCGCTATTCAGAGCACTTTGCCGGACGCGGCGAAGAGCTGATGGAAGCGGTCCGGGCCAAGGGGCTGGAAGGAGTGATTGCCAAGCAGGCGCAGAGCCGGTATGAGTCGCGACGGAGCTCGTGCTGGGTAAAGGTGAAGGTCACGTGCCAGCAGGATTTCATCATCTGCGGTTACATTCTGGGCGAGCGGGAGCCGTTCGGGTCACTGGTGCTGGGCTATTACAAAGAGGGAAAGCTGACCTATGCCGGCAATGTGGGATCTGGATTCAATCAGCAATCGCTCAAGCTGGTTGGCGACAAGATGAAGCCACTGCTTACGAAAAAGCCGGTGCTCAACGATGTGCCACGCGAGATCGGGCAGGTAACGTGGGCGAAGCCGGAGTTGGTGTGCGTGGTGAAATTCACGAGCTGGACCGGCGATGAACGTCTGCGTGCGCCGGTCTTTCAGGGGATGCGGGAAGATGCGTCGCCACAGGACGTGGTGAAAGAGACGGGACAAGAAGTTGCCGTGCAGCCGGAAAGGAAGTCAGGCGAGCGCGAACCGTTGCTGGCAGCGGACGTGACGGAGATGTCGCTCGACGTCGGTAAGCGACGGCTCAAGTTCACGAACCTTAAAAAGGTCTTCTATCCAGCAGATGGATACACGAAGCGCGACCTGATTAACTACTACGACGCTGTGTCTGATCTGGCGCTGCCGCACCTCGTCGCACGGCCGCTTTCGCTGCGACGATATCCCAATGGGATTGAAGCAGAACACTTTTTTCAGAAGGAAGCCGCTGCCAGTTTTCCCGATTGGCTGCATACGGAGCTGATCGCCACAGACGAAGAAAATTCCACACGTTTTGTAATTTGCGATGACAAGCCGTCATTGCTGTTCCTTGCCAATCTTGGCTGCATCGATCAGAACCCGTGGATGAGCCGGCTGGGGTCGCTCGAAAATCCTGACTTTGTGCTGATCGATCTCGATCCGTATCACTGCGCGTTTGATCGCATTATCGAGGCGGCGCAGCTGGTGCGCGAGAAGCTCGACCTGATCGGGCTCAAGGGATATCCGAAGACCACCGGTGGCGACGGCATGCACATTTACATTCCGCTGGAGACGAATTACACCTACGCGCAGAGCCGATCGTTTGCGGAAATCCTGGCGCGCTGGGTGGTTGCCGAACGGCCGGAACTGTTCACCACGCCGCGCAATGTTGCCGCACGGCAGAAGGGAAAAGTTTATTTTGACTGGATGCAGAACGCGGAAGGGAAGACGATTTCCGCTCCGTACGTGGTGCGCGCGTATCCCGGAGCGCCGGTTGCAACGCCGCTCAAGTGGGAGGAAGTGCAGCCGGGGTTGAAGCCGATCCAATTCCATATCGCTAACGTGATGCGGCGTTTTGATCGGGTAGGAGACCTGTTCGGCCCTGTGTTGAACAAGCCGCAGCAGATCGAGCCGGCGCTGGAGAAGCTCAGCAAGCTCATTGCTGGTTAGCTTTGGCTTGGTTCTTTCGTGTTAAGGCAATTTACCTATCCAGCAGCGTTGAATGTCATGCAAGTGGGGATTGATACTTATGCATCCTGCCGTCAGGAGTATTAGCAATGACGATGCTCACGGCCCTCTCCTTTATCGCAATGTCCGGTCTTGCCCTGCTTCTCTGCCATTACTGCTTCATTCGCTTCATGGGCAACGACGACACGGAATACTTTGCCGAACTCATGAGCCAGATCCGCGAAAGCGACTCGCGTTCGCAGGCGGCGAAGGCGAAGAGAGCCAGGGCAGCTTAGCGCCCACGGAAGAAGGAGGTTCCGTTCAAGGAACCTCCCTTTGGATTGCGTGCTGCTCAATAGTTCAGGTTGAAGTCCAGTACGTTCCAGTAAAGCGCGACCCAGAGAAAGCCCAGACATGCGATGAGGACGAGAAAATTCCACGCCCTCGCCCAGAACCAGAGGTTGCGATCACGCCAGGAGCGGAACACGCCGATGATAACCAGAATTGCGCCGGCAGCGCCCAGCACGCCGACTACCTGAATCAGGTGAATGCGCCAGTCGTTCTTTGCGTTCAAGGTGGATGGATCGTCGCCGGAGAGGCTCATGATCAGCGCCAGCACGAAGATAATGTTCAGTGCGCAAACGAGGCGGATCCACAGTCTACCTTGAAGCGTTTTCTCTTCCAGTTCTAAACGATGATGGTAGTGGCTGCGAATCACCGCGTTCACAGGCCAGAAGAGCAAGGTGAGCGCCATGATTCCGAGCGCGCCGAGCATGATGATCTGGTTGAGCTTGCCGTTCTGGATCGCGGTTGAATGCTGTTCAACGATGGCAGGGAAGTTGGGGACCATGAGGAGTCGTCCGTGATCGTCACGTCGAAATGCCACCAGGTCCTGCCCGTTCACCGAGCGGTAGAGCAGCGGTCCGATCTCCTGCCACTTCTTCGGCTGGCCGTTGAAGTCTTTTGAGCCCTCGATGATCAGCTTGCCATCGCCCTCGGCTTTGACTTCGGTCTGGTCCAGCATGTTGGAGATGCGAAGAAAGTTGCCTTCCGAGCGTCGCGAGGAGATGTACTCGCCGGAGACACTCTTTCCGTCGGCAGCAGCGGTGCTGGGCGGATTCGCCGCGGGCGGCTGGTAGGGGAAATAACGGTCGAGAAAGTGGTGCCAGAGCGCGGTGCGAGGACTGATCTCGCCCTTGCCGCGGCTGTTGTACGAGACGAAGAATCCGACCCCTGCGTCGGGGATGAGGTGAAGATCGCTGTGGAAGTAGATGGTGTCACCACCGTGGCCGATGATGCGGTGACCGTTGCGCCTCTCTTCATAGAATCCCAGGCACATGCCGTTCAGGTCCGGATGGAGGCCAAACTGGCGGGAGTGCATGAGCTTTGCGGTTTCCGGCTTCAGGATTTGCGCACCATCCAGGGATCCGTCCTGCAAATGCGCGAGCATGAAGCGGGCGATGTCCGCCGCTGTGGCGGAAAGGGCACCGGCGGGAGCCTCATCAATGTATTCGAATGGTTTTGGTTTTCCGGAGCCCTTGGTATAGCCGTTGGACATCAGCGGCTTGAACTCAGGAGGCAGCGGCTGCGCAAACGTCGAGCGCGGCATGCCCAGCGGCTTAAAGATGTTCTCCGAGATGTAGTCGTTGAAAGGCTGGCCGGAGACGCGTTCCACAATGTAACCAGCCAGTCCGGCTCCGAAGTTCGAGTACGCAGGTGTGGTGCCCGGAGGATAAATGCGCTCAGGAATGTGGCTGATCAGGAGCTGACGCAGGCCGGTAGAAGGGGCGTGTTCATCATGGATGAGGTCTTTGATCTGCTCCTCGAATCCCGGTGTGTGCGTCATTATGTGGCGCAGGGTGATGGGCTGGGGAAAGGTGGCGGGGATTTTGAAATCGAGATAGCTATTGATGTCGCGATCGAGATCCAGTTTTCCTTGCTCCACCAGTTGCATCACGGCGGTCCAGGTAAAGAGCTTGGAGATGGAGCCGGGCCGGAAGAGAGTGGCGTCTACCGTGACCGGCTGCCTTTTCTCCACGTCACTGTAGCCATACCCGCGGGCGAAGAGCACTTTGCCGTCTTTCACAACCAGCACGACGGCGCCGGCAATGTCTTCACGTTCGATCTGCATGGGCATGAAGCCGTCAAGAAAAGCGCCCACGTCGGCAGCCGTCATGTCATGCGGCGGCTCTGCGACTTTGGGTTCCGGTACGTTGGACTGTTGCTGCGGGCCGGGTGATGGGGAGGGAACTGGGCCCTGCGCGTAAGAACTGCCAATGATGAAAAGGGAAAAGACAACGGCCCGCTGAAGAGCGGAAAGGGGTCTCATGAGAGGCATGCGCTCCGTTCAGAAGTCACGTGAATGTCTTGATTGAAACGGGAAAGCATACCACGCAGGCGCGCAGGACGCTCGCAAATATGGGACAGGATGCCGAGGCGGTAAGTCTTGACTAAGCAGAAGATCAGTTTCGGGAACCGCCGAAGTTCACGACGGATAGCGCCGATGGCGCAGCTTACGGTCGCGACGCATATCGGCGCGCAGGCTGTTGATGGCGTCCTTGTCGCGGCGGACCTGGTCTTCATCCTGATGAATGCGGGTGCGGCCGGCGTGGTGGCGCCGGTCAAAAGCCAGGCGCTCGCGATCATGCCGCAGCTGCCATTGCAGACTATCCAGCTGCCGTTCGTCTTGTTGGAAATCACGGCTGCTTCCGGCCTGAGCAAAACCCAGAATAGGCAGGAAAGAAATGGCGGTGAGAACAACGATCTTCAAGATTCGTTGCATAGTTACCCCAAGGAGGAGCTCTGTTCTGCGAGTTGTAGCACAGAATGGGAGAAAAAGTCGCAGAATTCTTGGATTTCAAGAAGACAAAAATCCGTGGGATTAGGACTGCTGCGGCTTGAGCAGGCCAGTCATGGCCCAGATCCCGAGCAGCGGACCTATCGCCATCGAGACCATGGCCCACTGCCATCCGAAGCGTGCGGCGATGGCTGCCAGAGCGCGAATGGAGAAGGCAGTCAACAAGAAGCCCAGAGCTACCTGACAAGTGAGCGCGGTTCCTACGTAACTTTTGTCGGAAACTTCACTGATGATGGTAGAGAACTGTGCCGAGTCGGCAATCACGGCAATGCCCCAGATAAGAGTGAGAGGAAGGAGTAAAGCAGGCTGATGAAAGACCAGACCAGCGAGCAGACAGCACGCCGCGCTGGCAGCCATGGCGATGATGGTCACGCGCGCACGCTGCGCGACGCGGGCACTCTCGCTCTGGTCCTGAAGCTTGTCACTGGCAACGCCGGCCCAGATGCATCCGATGGCGCCGATGGCAATGGCGGCGGCCGCGCCCATCTCGTATCTTGTTCGCGGCCAGTTGGCCGAAGCTGCAAGGATTACAGCAATCCATCCCCAGAATCCATAAAGCTCCCACATATGACCGAGATAGCCGAGGTTGGCAAGCCGCAAGCGACGATTGCGAACGAGTTCGAAAATCTGCGAAACGTCGAGCTGCGACTTGGGCATCGCAAACGGCCCTTCTCGCACGCCGACGGCAACGATCAATGCGCCAATCACAGCCTGGATGCTGCCCAGAAGGACCACGGTTTTCCAGGCAATCCCTCCAAAGGAATTGACGCCGTGTGGCACGGCGGAACCAATCGTCAGTGCGCCGATCATGATGCCCAATGCCAGCCCGCGCCCGCGCTGGAACCAGCCGGCCATGATCTTCATGCCAACGGGATAGACCCCGGCGAGAAAGAACCCTGTCACGCCGCGCATGATGATTGCCGTGAGCGGATCCTGCGCGACGAACGCAAACGCGGCATTCGCGCCGGCGGCGAGCAGAGCCGAGATTACGAACACTTTGATCGGACTGAAGACGTCAGAAATATTGAAAAGAGCAAAACTGATTGCGCCGGCGGAAAAACCAATCTGCACGGAAATGGTCAGCCACGAACCGAGAGCGATTCCGGAATGCCACAGTCCTGTGACCTGCGGCAGCACCGCGGTACCGGTAAACCAGAGCGACATCCCGAGCAATTCCGCCAAGGAGAGCAAAAAAAGCACCCGCCGATTGGATTGTGCCCGGCGGGTGATCTCGTGCTGCTGCAATTCGGAAATAGTGGACACTAGCTCTTCATCTTCCTGCGTTCGCAGGAGGTGACAACGGCAGTGGGATCGATGGCTTCACGGTCCTTCTGCATCTCCACCACTTTGCCGTCTTTGTCGATGAGGAACGTAACGCGGCGGGCCGCCTTGTACTGAGGGTTATAGATTCCAACTTCTTTGGTCAAATCGCCGCCCCAGTCACTCAGGATGGGCAACTTGAGTCCTTCTTTTTCCGCCCACGCGGCATTGCTGAAGGGGCTGTCCATGCTAACACCCAGAACCTGGGTGTCTGCAGCTTCCAGTTTTTCCAAATTCTTCTGGAAGTTCTGCATTTCGGTGGTTCAACCACCGGTGAAGGCAAACACTACAAACGCCAGTGCGACGTTCTTTTTGCCTTTGAAATCGTGGAGCGAAACTTTGTTTCGGTTCTGGTCAATCAAGGTGAAATCAGGAAACGTATCTCCAACCTTGATCTTGGGTTCCGGTGGTGCGTCCTTCTTATCCGCCTGCGCCCATATGGAATTAGACGATTGGGCGGCAAACGCGAATATCATCAGCAGCAAAACAGCGGCTTTTCGCATGCAAGCCTTCCTCCGCAGTTATAACTACAGGCATTAAGACTATATTCCATGTCGAAACTGGTCAACGTGCTCGCTCAGGCCGGAAGGCCAACAACTCCGGCCCGCTCGCGGTGTTACTATTTGCCAAACGAGGCAGCTCTCATGAAAACTGTTCGCATTGTTGTGATGGCATGGTGCTTTTTGTCAGCTGCGAGTTTCGCGGCAGCGCAGTCACAGGCACCTACGGCGACGGCACAGGTGAACACAATCTTTTCCGGTGCCGAAGGAAAGTATGAAGCCGCGCCGGATACCGCGGTGCTCCATCTGGATATTTCTTCGCAACAGGATACGTCTCGCGCCGCCTACGAGCGTGTTGCTGCTGCGGCGGATCAGGTTAGAGACGTGTTGCGCAAGAGCGGCCTTGATCCCAAAGCCGCACAAATCGGGTTTTATGCCGTGCAGCCGGTTTATGACTGGAAGAATCCCAAGCATCGCGTACTCGGATATCGGGTAACTACCAGCGTGACGCTCAAACTGCGCGACTTCACCAAGATTGGTCCGATCCTCGACCAGCTTTCAAACATTGAAGATACGCAGAACCAGACGATGAACTACACGCTCGAGGAGGTAGACCAGGCAAAAGCGAAGGCAGCGGAAGATGCTTTGAAGAAGGCACGAAATCAGGCAGCATCGGTTGCGACCGCGGGCGGGCGCAGCCTGGGTGAGCTGCTGTATGCGTCCGTGGACGTGAATCAGCCGGTGATCGTGCCTCTCATAAGACCCAATGTGATGGCGCGGGCAACGGCCGCAGCCGAGGCGGCGCCTACGGAAGACTTCACGCCACAGAACGTAACCATTACCGCCCACGTGAACGCAATGTTTGCCCTGAAGTAAGCGTGGCGGAGGTCTGTTCAGAGCCGCCGGCCGGGATTGGGGAAGCCAGTCCCGGCTTTGTTTTCTTCGACTTGGCTTGGGCGCTGATGTTCGTTGGAAAGCTTTAACCTTCAATCCTGCGAAAACTTACAATGAAAATTTTTCTAGGAGAGGGAATTCCTACAGGGAAGAGTAGCTCTTCTGTGGAGCTAAGTCCTTTATTTGCAACGTCAGGAGAATGGCACGGGGGGTGCATTAGCAGAGGACAGACGAAGTGGCGCGCATCGGGGCGCTTTCAAGGATCTAACGGCCAGAGATCCTGAGAAAGTGCCTCGTTGCATTTGAGGCACAAGATTCCCCACCGACTCAACTCTCCTTGAAAAGCGCCCGTCTGAATCGCAACAACATAATTGTGAACAAACCGGCTACGGCGAATTGCGCTGCGTAGCTCGCCATTCTTCTACTCCCGTCGTAAATGGAGCCGGAGTAGCGCGACCAGTGCCATGGGAACACATTGATGGACGGCAGCGACAATCCCAATCTGTGATTCAGATTGCAGGACCTAAGTCCAGAACATCTGAGAAGAGAGCTCCCGTGCAGCGTGGTCGGTGCGAGATCTGGCAGGAAGTGAACTCGGGGCAGCAGCGGTCGCAACCGTACCCAAGGTATGAAATATGACACTCACCGGATCTATTGCAGCAGCTCTTTAAATCAACGGAACTTTTTCCCGCAGATCAATCCCTGCTCGTCGCAGGATGGCAGCAACTTCGCTATCGGTGAGCCGTGTGGCGTCGAATTCTACCCGGATGTTCCGCTCTTTCTCGTCAAAACGGATCTTGCGCATCCCATAAACCTCCCAGGCGTTGTTGAGGGCGATCATCTGCTTTTCGCCGGGCGGAGTACCGTATTTGAAAACGACGTCGAGTAAGGTCATGAGGCTCCTGGGGTGTTCCAATCCTGAAACAGTGTGAGGGAACAATAGATTCTAAACGGAGAACACTTCTGTAGAACAGAGTCTCAGATCGCCGAGATACTGGTCGGTGTGTACCGCTTGACTAAATACCCCCTGGGGGTATACTCAGGCTATGGTGCGAAAAAAGAAGAGTCATCCCGAGAAGGCTGCACACGTTGACGCCGCGGCGAAAGAGAACCTCCTGGTTCGCCTGAAACGCGTGGAAGGACAAGTACGGGGCCTTCAAAAAATGATTGAGGAAGAGCGGTACTGTCCTGAGGTGCTGGTGCAGATGTCCGCTGTGCATGAGTCACTGCGCTCCGTGGAGCGCATATTGATGAAGAACCATCTCAAGCACTGTGCGACTCAGGCCTTGCGCTCCGGCGACGATCAACAGGCGCAACGCACCTACGACGAAATCACTGAACTCTTTTACCGGCATGCACGCTGAGCGAGGCTTAATGGATACCCAAAAAATTATGTTTAAGGACCCTGTCTGCCAGATGGATGTTTCGCCTGAAACGGCGCGTGCGAGCGTGCAACACGATGGTAAGGCGTATTACTTCTGCTGCGCGGGTTGTGCGCAAAAGTTTCAAGCTGATCCGCAAAAGTATCTCCACGCGAAACCACTTGCGGGATTGGTACAGCTGGGCGGAATCGCGCCGGCAAAGCCACAAACGGCAGCGGATGCGGAGATTGATCCTGTTTGTGGCATGACGGTCGATCCCGCAAAGGCGCGCGGTAGCGCCGAATTTCAGGGAAAGAAGTATTACTTTTGCAGTCCGGGATGCGAGCAGAAGTTCAAAGCGGAGCCGCAGAAATACCTGTCGAGCGGCGCCGGAGCGAACTCGGTCCACATGCATTCACCGACGGCCTCGCCGGACGCAAAAGACCGCCAGGGAACGGTGACGTGGATTTGTCCCATGGATCCCGAGGTACGCGAGAGCAAGCCCGGAGCATGTCCGAAATGTGGCATGGCGCTGGAGCCTGAAGCGGTGGAATACACCTGCCCGATGCATCCTGAGATCGTGCGGCCAGGTCCAGGCAACTGCCCGATCTGCGGTATGGCTCTGGAGTCGCGTGTTGCTGCAGGTGTCCACGCAGAAGACGACACGGAATTGCGCAGCATGACCCGCCGTTTCCGGGTAGGCGTGGCGCTTAGCATCCCGCTACTGGCACTCTCGATGGGGAGCATGTGGAAGTCGGGTCCGCTTTCAGCAATCCCGCCCAGCGTGCTCGACTGGCTGCAACTGGCCCTGGCAACGCCTGTGGTCGTCTGGGGCGGATGGCCGTTTTTCCAGCGTGGCTGGGCGTCAATCGTTTCGCGGCACCTCAACATGTTCACCCTTATTGCGATCGGGACCGGCACGGCCTATCTCTACAGCGTGGTGGCCACGGTCGCGCCGGAAGTTTTTCCCGAGCAGTTTCAGACTCACCATGGCCGCGTCGAGGTTTACTTCGAGACCAGCGCGATCATCGTGACGCTGGTTCTGCTTGGCCAGATGTTGGAATTGCGCGCCAGACGGCAGACCAGTTCGGCGATCCGGGCTCTGCTCGACCTGAGTCCCAAGAGCGCGCGGCGGTTGCGCGCCGATGGCAGCGATGAAGAGATCACGCTCGATCATGTGCAGCACGGCGATAGGCTGCGCGTCCGTCCGGGTGAACGCGTACCTGTGGATGGAACTGTGCTCGAAGGCAGCAGCGCTGTGGATGAAGCGATGATTACGGGGGAATCCATCCCGGTGGAGAAGACGCAGGGAGTGCGGGTGATTGGCGGCACGGTAAACCAGAACGGTTCATTCGTAATGCGCGCGGAGAAACTCGGGTCGGAAGGATTGCTTTCACAGATCGTGCGGATGGTGGCCGAGGCACAGCGCAGCCGGGCGCCGATTCAGTCGCTGGTGGACAGGGTTTCCGGCATTTTTGTTCCGGCAGTCGTGTTCGTGGCCATTGCCACGTTCGTTCTGTGGTCCTTGTTCGGGCCAGAACCGAGATTTGCCTACGCGCTCGTGAATGCGGTTGCCGTGCTGATCATCGCCTGCCCGTGTGCCCTGGGTCTGGCCACGCCGATGGCCGTGATGGTGGGGACCGGTCGCGGTGCTCACGCTGGTGTGCTGGTCAAGAACGCGGAAGCGCTGGAGAGCATGGAGAAAGTGGACACGCTCATCGTGGACAAGACCGGTACTCTCACTGAGGGGAAGCCCACGGTAACGAGAGCGGTTGTGCTTGATTCGCTGAATCAAGAAGATCTGCTGAGATTAGCCGCGAGTCTGGAACGCTCCAGTGAACATCCGCTGGCGGCGGCAATTGTGCGCGCAGCGGAAGAGAGAAAGCTTCAGCTGAGCACAGTTGCGGATTTCTCGGCGATTCCAGGGCATGGCGTGACCGGAATGGTCGATGGCAAAAGGGTTTGGCTCGGTAACTCCGCGCTCTTGCAGAACCAGAACCTGGATACCAGTGCCCTGGAAAAGCGCGCTGAGGCTGCCCAGAGCGGCGGTGATACGGTCGTGTTCCTTGCCGTGGACGGAACGCCAGCCGGACTGATAGCAGTTGCTGATCCAATCAAGGCAAGTACACCGGAGGCACTGCAATCACTTCGTAATGCCGGTCTGCATATGGTGATGGTTAGCGGTGACAATCGGACGACTGCCGAGGCGGTTGCGAAACGGCTTGGTATCGAGCAATTCGAAGCTGAAGTTCTCCCGGAGAGAAAAGCTGATGCCGTACGGAAATTTCAGGGGCAGGGCCGGATCGTTGCGATGGCCGGCGATGGCGTGAACGATGCACCTGCGCTGGCGCAAGCAAATGTCGGTATCGCAATGGGAACAGGGACAGACGTCGCGATGGAGAGCGGTGATATCACGCTGGTCAAAGGTGACCTGCGGGCCATAGTCCGCGCCCGGAACCTTAGCCGTGCGACCATGCGCAACATCCGCCAGAACCTCTTCTTTGCATTCGTCTATAACCTGCTGGGGGTCCCGATTGCAGCAGGGATCCTGTATCCGTTCTTTGGATTGTTGTTGCAGCCCGTATTTGCAGCCGCGGCCATGAGCTTCAGTTCGGTCTCGGTGATCGCGAACGCGTTAAGGCTGAGGAATGTGAAGCTGTAGACGGGCCCAACGCTCGGCGCAGGGGCTGCGTTCCACGCGTCTACACCACCTTCTGCTTCCACTTGCCTTTGCGGAAGATGTAGATGCTGATCAGAGATAGCAGAATCTCGGCTGACATCACAGCGTAGTATGCTCCGCTCGGTCCAATTCTCATGATGATGCTCAGGAAGTACGCCACCGGCAGCTGAATGAGCCAGTAAACGACGAGGTTGATCCACGTCGGAGTCCACGTGTCGCCGGCGCCGTTGAATGCCTGGACAACGACTTCACCATAGGCCCACAGGACGTAGCAGACGCTGACGATGCGCAGGGCGCTCGCGCCGTTGCGCACTACTTCAGGATCGGTGCTGAACAAGCCAACGAGCTGCGGCGCGAAGATAAAAAATCCCACGGAAACGAAGAACAGGAACACGGCGTTGATGAAGCTGGCACGCCAAACGGCTTGTTCGGCGCGGTCGGGTTGCTTTGCCCCAAGATTCTGGCCCACCAGCGTAGCTGCCGCCGAGCCTAAACCCCATGACGGCAGAGTCGAGAAAATCACGATACGGATCGCGATGGTGTAGCCCGCGGTCGCCTGACTGCCGAATGATTGGATCATCCGAATCAGAGCCAGCCAGCTTGCGGTTGCCACAAGGAGCTGCAATACGCCAGTACCGGCGACCTCCAGGATGTTGAGTAATACCTTGAGTCTGATTCGCAGGTGCTGCTTCAAGATTTCAAGGTGAGCGCTGCCTTTCGAGAGCCGGTAGAGCTGGTAGCCAACGCCAATGCTGCGGCCAATCGTAGTCGAGACTGCCGCGCCTGTGACGCCGAGTTTCGGGAACGGGCCGAGGCCGCGAATCAGGCACGGATCGAGACATAGATTGATGAAATTGGCGAGCCAGAGCACGCGCATGGCAATGGCAGCATCGCCGGCGCCACGGAAGACCGCATTGATGAGGAAGAGCAGAACGATGATTCCTGAACCGCTCATCATGATGCGGCTGTAAAGCGCGCCGACGGTAAGCATCTCCGCGCTTGCGCCCATCATGCGCAGGAAAGTCGGAACCAGCGGAAGGCAGATGGAAAAGATCAGCAGTGCGCAGCCAATGCCGATCACGATCGACTGAACGGCGGCTTCGGCTGCGCCATCTCGTTCGTGCTCGCCCACACGTCGGGCGACCACGGCAGTGCAGCCCATGCTCAGACCGAAGGCGATGGCCATGACCAGAACGAGCATACCTTCGGTAACGCCGACCATCGCAGTGGCAGCCGCGCCGAGATGCGCGACGAAAAAGATGTCCACGATGCCGAACAGTGATTCCATTGCCATTTCAAGCACCATGGGAACAGAAAGCAGAAAGATGGCGCGGTCCACCGAGATGGCGGTGAAATCCTGGCGCGAGCCGGCGATCGCTTCCTTCAGCAAGGCGATCCACGAGCGTGGCTGCGTGGGGGAATGCGTTGCGGTAGAACTCAAAACTGCCTCTCAAACTTGTCAGCTCCCGGCTGACGGACACAGGACGATCCGGCAAGTCCAGCGTGAAAAATCGTGGACGCGAAGCGGGATTTAAATTGAGAGGCGCATAGGCGTAGGTCTAGTTTGTATCACAACCCGGGCTGGCGAGCCAAACTCGGAAAAGGCAAAGCGCACAAGTCTATTCAGCTTTGTCGAGTTTGAGCGCGGCTGAGTTCATGCAGTAGCGAAGACCGCTGGGGCGAGGACCATCTTCGAAAACGTGCCCGAGGTGAGCGTCGCAGCGGCGGCAGATAACCGCGACACGCCTCATACCAAAGCTGGCGTCTTCCAGGGTGGCGATGTTCTGCTCCGCGATGGGCTGCCAGAAGCTTGGCCAGCCTGTACCGGATTCAAACTTGGTATCCGAGTTGAACAGCGGCGTGTCGCAACAGATGCAGCGATAAATGCCTTTGCTATGCTCGTTCCAGTACTCGCCAGTGAAGGCGCGCTCAGTGCCATCATGGCGCGCGACCTCGAAAGATTGCGGCGGAAGCTGCTGCCGCCACTCGCTTTCACTCTTCACAACTTTCGGCACATGCAGCTCGCCTTTCGGCTCGCCATTGGCTGTGAAATCAACGATTGTCACTTCGCCGGATTCAATTTGCTGTTTCATGATTCAAGTATAAATCGCGCTAGATCGGACCCGCCGGAACTCTCTATAATCCTGCCGAGGTCATTACCGATGAGAATTGTTGCCGTTGCCCTGCTGTTGTCTGCGAGTGTGTTTGCCCAAACCTCTCTCGAAGAAGGCAGGGTCGTTCGTTACTCGCCCAGGCAGGCCGATCTGAAATACACGTATTCGGCTTCACACGCTCCCGTGGCGCATCTCAAGTCGGGCAACATCCTGGAAACGAATACGGCAGATTGCTTCGGCAACGCGATTAAGAAGCCCGGCGATACGCTAAGCATGGCTCCCGGGGACAATCCTCTGACCGGACCGTTTTACGTCGACGGCGCAGAAGCAGGCGATACGCTCGAAGTGAAGTTCCTGCAGATCGAGGTCGATGGCAATCAGGGCATCGGCGCGCTCGCTCCCGGTTTCGGTGCCATCAACTCCACCAACTACACGCCGATGCTGAATGAGCCCATCAAGGAAAAGATCTGGTTTTATCCCATTGATCACGGAACCAATACCGCAACCTTTCAGGCGCTTGACTCAAAGTACACGGTGAAAATTCCGCTGCATCCCTTCTTCGGCTGTATAGGCGTAGCGCCAGCCGGCGGCGAAGCGCGAAGCTCCGTGGTGCCGGAGTCCTTCGGCGGAAACATTGATTCGCCGGAAGCAAGCGTGGGCAACACAATGTATCTGCCGGTCAACGCGCCGGGAGCGCTGCTGTTTCTGGGCGATGGTCATGCGGCCATGGGAGACGGCGAAGTAGCAGGTACCGCGATCGAAGTTCCGCTGCGCGGCCGTGTGCAGGTGCACGTTATCAAAGGAAAAAAGATCGGCTGGCCGCGGTTTGAGAACGATCAGTACATCATGACGCTCGGCGCCTATCGCCCTCTGGACGATGCTCTCCGCATCGCCTTTACCGAACTGGTGGGCTGGATTCACACCGACTACGGGCTGTCAGAAATGGACGCGTATGAGCTGCTTTCCAAAGTGGCAGAAATCCGGGTGAGTGAGATGGTGGATCCGAACTACGTCGTGATTGCAAAGATCAACAAAAAGTTTTTGCCTGCACGCGCCACTGGCTCAGTCATTAAATAGGAAAACTTTTCAAGCAGGTTCGTCCAGATCCTCAGTCTCGCCTGAGAAATTGCGATAAGCCGGCGCCCACTGCGATTTCAACACGCGGTTGCGCAGTTGCTTTGCGCTCATGTAGGGGGCGAGTCCGGCCATCTGCGCTTCCAGCCCTACGGATACGGCGATTTCGGCAGCTACGCTCCTAAGCTCTGTAAGCGGCGGAAGCAGAGAAGCGTCGGGGTCGACGAGCGCAGGGGAATGTGCCGCGAGCGTACGGGCTGCGGTCAGCATCATCTGCTCGGTTATACGAAGCGCGCCGGAAGCGACCACCCCCAGTCCGATCGCGGGAAAGATGTAAATGTTGTTGCATTGCGCGATCGGAATCCGCCGCCCGTTGTATTCCACTGCTGCAAACGGAGAACCTGAGGCGACCAGCGCACGCCCTTCAGTCCACTGGATTAGCTCCTCCGGCTTCGCTTCTGACCGCGAAGTCGGATTGGAGAGCGGGAAAATTATCGGCCTATCTACTTTGCGAGCCATCTCACGAACAATCGGTTCCGTAAAAGCGCCGCCAGCCGTTGAAAGGCCGATGAGCACGCTCGCGTCAACACGATTGATTACCTCGGCGAGACCAATTTGTCCGTGTTCGTTGCGAGGCCAATCGGCAATACGACTTTCCGGCTGTGCATAGACCGCCTGGTCCGGAGTCAGGTCATTCCGGCCGGAATGCAGCAGGCCGTTAATGTCGATCATCCAGAATTGTCTGCGACCGTCCTGCTCTGAAAGACCTTCTTCTTTCATCGCGGCGCGAAGCCCATCGGCCACGCCGACGCCCGCAGAGCCGGCACCCAGCATTACGACGCACTGGTGTTTCAAAGACATCCCCGTGAGCTTCACGGCTGAAAGGACGCACCCAAGAGCGGCCGCCGCGGTTCCCTGGATATCGTCATTGAAGGTAAGCAGCTCGTCGGAATACCGGTCGAGGATGGGCCGGGCGTGCGTGGTAGCAAAATCCTCCCATTGCAAGCATGTGCCGGGCAGCTCCTGTTTCACTGCCTGCACGAACTGATCGATGAAGTCGTAGTATGCCTGTCCGGTAATCCGTTCATGGCGCCAGCCCAGGTATTCAGGATCGTTGAGGCGCTCCCTGTTGTTGGTTCCCACATCAAGAACAATGGGAAGTGTTCTCTCTGGACGAATACCGCCGATGAGCGTGTACAACGAGAGCTTGCCGATGGGGATGCCAAGCCCGCCTGCGCCCTGATCGCCGATACCCAGGATCCGCTCACCATCGGTGACGACGATGACGTCAACATCGCGGTTCGGGCGATTGCGAAGGAGTTGAAGGATCGAATGCCGCAGCGGATAGGAAACGAAAAGCCCGTGCGGCCTGCGATAGATGTGGCTGAACTGCTCGCACGCGAGTGAAACGGTCGGCGTATAGACGATCGGCATCATCTCTTCAATGTGATCAAGCAGGAGCCGGTAAAACAGGACCTCATTAGTGTCCTGGAGAGCGCGCAAGTAGATGTGCCGCTCCAGGTCGTCATTCTTTCTTTGGAACGCTTCGTATGCGCGCACCACTTGCGCTTCAAGCGTTTCAATCTGCGGTGGAAGCAGTCCGTGAAGGCCGAACGCGGTGCGTTCCTCAACGGTGAAGGCGGTGCCTTTGTTCAGGCCGTGACGATTCAAGAGATCGAGACCGCGCGGAATACCCGGACGTGTAAGTGGCGCTGGCTTTGTCGCCATGAGTTCCCCTCTACTTAGATTTCGCGGTGAGCAGGTTTGTTACTGCATCTCAAGAAAGAGGTCTCAACGCACCTCCATATCTCTCATTCATAGAGTGGTAATGCGATCCGGTGAAACGTCGTTGCAAATGCCGGCAACCGCAATTGCCTGAAGTCAAGAGCTGAATAGCGGCCACAAGATAACATTTCAACCGCAGAAATGTCGCATTTAGCAGCGGGCCAATCTTACAAAGCAGCAAGGTCGCTCATGTGCTTCGAGAGCCTAAAGTTTACTGAGGTAGTCAATAAATTCCTGGCTGTCCCAACGTTGCGGGCCAATGAACTTGCGTCGGATGGTTCCGTTGCGATCGACCACGTACGTTTCCGGATAGCCTGTGGGGCTGTAAAGCTGGTCAATGGTGTCCTTGCTGCCGCGAAGGGTCAGCGGCGGGACATCGTGACTGGCCACAAATTTCTTGTAAGCGCCTTCATCCACATCCACGCTCACCGCCATAATCGTGGCTTTGTTCCCGAGCTGCTGTTGCAGCCGCACTAAAGACGGCAGTTCCTGAACGCACGGCGGACACCACGTGGCCCAGAAGTTGAGCAATACGATCTTGCCGCGATAGTCGCGCAGACTCACGTTCTTGCCCGCATCGTTCACGGTAAAGTCTGGAGCAGGCTTGCCGGCGAAACCGCCACTCGGAGTGTCAGTGCAGCCCGTAAACGCGGTACATGACAGCAGGGCAAAGCTCAGCAGCAGGGTAAGCAGGGGTTTCACAACCTTATGATAACCCGACTCTTAGCCTCCGAGCAGCACTGAAGTAATTGCCTCCCGCCTGGTCGCCGCCGGCCGGAGCTGCGGCCTATAATGAAGAGATACGCATGGCCCCGCAAGCCCAGCCGAAGGTCGAAGTCATCATCCCGGCGCGCAATGAAGAAGACTGCCTGCCGCGCTGCCTTGCCTCGATCGCCACCCAGCAGGGAATTGACTTCCATATCACCGTCGTTGACGACAATTCCACTGACCGCACTCGCGCCATTGCTGAAGCTTTTTCCGCTGTGCGCGTGGTTACAGCAAGTGAGCCTCGCCCAGGCGTTGGCGGCAAGAACAACGCGCTCATCTGCGGTGTTCAGGGCGTCACCGCGGAATGGCTGCTCTTCACCGACGCGGACACTTTTCACTATGCCGGATCGCTCGCCGCTGCTGTGGCCGAAGCCGAGGAACATGGAGCTGACCTCCTTTCTTATTCACCCGAACAGGAGCTGGGCTCGTGGTACGAAGGCGCTTTGCAGCCGGTGATCTTCGCCGAGCTAGCGCGCACTTACCCGCCCGACGAAGTAAATGATCCAAACTCGCCCATCGTCGCCGCCAACGGCCAGTACATCTTGGTCCGACGAGCAGCGTACGAAAGCGTCGATGGTCATGCAGCCGTCTCTGGTGACATCCTGGAAGACGTGGCCCTGGCCCGCAACTTCAAGCAGAATGGGTTAAAGCTTTACTTCAAGTTTGGCGCTGGACGCGTTCGAACCAGGATGTATCGCAGCTTTGCCTCTATGTGCGAGGGCTGGACCAAAAACCTGGTCCGGTTGTTTGAACATCCGCTCTGGTTGGCGACTACTCGCGGTCTGGAATTTCTTGCGATCATCGCTTCAGCACTCGCGTCAGCTGCTCTGGCCGCGCAGGGAGACTACTCGCTCGCTCTGATCCAGTTGGCTGTATTTATTGCGCTCATATCCTCCTTTCAGCTCCGGATCCGCCGTGCCCATGCGCCGGAGTGGGCTAACTTACTGGCGCTGCTCGGGTTACCTCTTTTTGTGTCACTTTTAGTCCGTTCATGGCTCCATTCCAGAGTGCGGGGCGCGGTAACATGGAAAGGACGCCAGTATCCAAATCCCGCACCCGACCAGCCCGGAAAATCATCAACTGCTAAGGAATCTGAGTCGCCGGTCCGGTCATAATTGAGAGTTCATGGTCTATCTCACAAGGAAAGCAGAGTTTTCCGCTTCGCATTACTATCACAACCCGGAATTCACCCCGGAGGAGAACCAGCGTATCTTCGGCAAGTGCAACAACCCTAACGGGCACGGGCATAATTACACGCTTGAAGTCACGGTAAAGGGTCAGGTCGATTCGCGCTCCGGCTTCGTGGTCGACCTGAAAGAGCTCAAGGACATCATGAACCGCGAAGTCATTGAAGCGCTCGATCACCGTTTTCTCAACAAAGAGGTGCCGGAATTCGGCAAACTGATGCCGACCACCGAGAACCTGGCGATAAACATCTGGAACCGGCTCACCCCGAAGTTGAAGGTGGCGGCGCTGCATCGTATTCGCGTCTATGAGACGCCTGATCTTTTCGTCGACTATTACGGAGAAGCATGAAGGCGCACCTCACACGCAGATACTGGTTTTCGGCTTCGCACCGTCTGCACTGTGACGGCATGTCGACCGAGGAAAATCGCGCGGTCTATGGCAAGTGCAATAATCCGCACGGCCACGGCCACAATTACGCCGTCGAGGTCACTGTCAGCGGCCCAGTGGACGCAAAGACCGGGATGGTCTGCAACCTTGTGGACCTTGATCAGTTCGTGAACGAAAAAATCGTGGAACGTTTTGGTCATGAAAATCTCAATACGTTACCGGAGTTTTCAGGCCTTGTGCCGACGACCGAAAATCTCTGCATTGAAGTTTTCAACATCCTGCAGAAGGATTTTCGCTTCGCCGAAGTAGAGAAAGTGCGAATTGAGGAAACCATGCTCAATTCCTTCGAGTATGCCGGTGGAAAAGAAATCCGTAACTAACGTACCCATGGAGCGCACCTTGAATCAGGGAGCCGTAATGAAGAAAGTCCCCGAATTTTCGGGGCTGGAGACAGCCAGCACTGAACAGCTGCTGCGCGAACTGCTTTCGCGCCTGGGGGAAGACCCCGACCGCGACGGCCTCATCAAGACGCCGGAGCGCATGCGCAAGGCCCTCGAATACCTGACCAAGGGCGCGCATGAGACGCCGGAAGACGTGCTGCTGGGCGCCCTTTTTGAAGTCAGCTATGACGAAATGGTGATCGTAAAGGACATCGAAATGTTCAGCCTTTGCGAGCACCACGTTCTGCCGTTCTTCGGTAAGGTTCATGTCGCTTACATTCCTAATGGCCGCGTGCTTGGCCTCAGCAAAATTCCCCGTCTCGTCGATATCTTCGCCCGCCGCCTCCAGATCCAGGAGCGCCTCACCGTCCAGATCGCCGAGACTATCCAGAACGCCATCCAGCCGCAGGGCGTAGGCGTGGTGATTGAAGCGCGCCACCTCTGCGTGATGATGCGCGGCGTGGAGAAGCAGCATTCCTCCGCGGTCACCTCGCACATGCTCGGCAGCTTCCGCACTGCGGAGAAGACGCGCGAGGAATTTCTCTCGCTCATCCGCAACGGCAAAAACGGAAGCTCCTTCTAAGTGTCCGAATCTCGCGTTGCGGTAATCACCGGCGCCAGCCGCGGCATAGGGCTGGCGACGGCAAAAGTATTCGCCACCGCGGGATTTGCGCTCGTCATCACCGGCCGGGACCAAAAACGCCTCGATGCCATCCGCACTGAACTTGCGCCGGCCAGCGTCCTTGCGCTCGCCTTCGACGTCACCGATCCAGCCGCCGTAAGCCGCGCCTTCGACGCCATCCAACAAAACTTTGCCAACGTTGACGTTCTCTTCAACAACGCCGGCGTCGCCCACGCTCTTGCCCCCGTTGATCAACTCAGCCTCGACGTCTGGCATTCCAACCTCAACACCAACCTGACCGGAACGTTTCTCGTCACGCGCGCGGCGATTCCTCTTATGCAACGCGGCAGCAGCATCGTGAACAACCTCTCCGTCGCGGCCACACACCCGTTTCCCGGCATGGCAGCCTACAACGCGTCCAAGTTCGGCGCTCTCGGCTTCACTCTGGCGCTGCGTGAAGATCTACGCTCACGCGGCATCCGCGTGCTGGCGCTTCTCCCCGGCGCCACTGACACCGACATCTGGCAGCAGTTCTGGCCCGAAGCACCCCGGCAAAAAATGATCTTGCCTGCAACCGTGGCCCAGGCCATCTTGCACGCTGTAAACCTCCCACCGGAAGCTGCTATCGACGAAATCCGTATCGGCCCCGCCGCCGGAGTTCTGTAGCCAACTCCGCCGGATCCACCGTTTCGCTCGAACGCTTCGGACGGCTGACGCGATTTTTGCTGCCTTCTTGCCAGTGCCGTGGCGCTGAAGGGTGCACCGCACAAACCATCGTCATCGCAAGCCGCTAGGTGAGGTGTTCACCACAAAAGCGATCGTCATCCCGACGGCCGTTAAGCGAGCGTGCGCCTTCAATCGGGGTCCCCGGGAAGCCCGATGTTGGCTTCCTGCGGGTGATCATCAGCGCGCGAGTCCGGGGTCCCCAAACGGCACGGTGTTCGCCGGTTGGGGTGGGAGTAGGACGGAGGGACCTTGCGCCAACCTTAAGATACCTCCACACTCTAATGATCTCCCCCCTTTGAAGGCCCCATCCCGACACTCGCGTAGCCGAGCCTGTGAGGCGAGCACGGACGAGGGACCTGCTCCGCTGCCGTCTGGCGTGAGCAGCAAATACCGTCGCTGCCAGGTTTTTATGTTCCGGCATTCTTATTCCAGGCGCGGCCTTGATCGGCGCGATGAGCGACCGCGAAAGCCGCTAAAAATTCAGCCGTGATGTTGCTCTCTGCGGCTTTGCCAGATTCCACGTTTACCACATTGCCAGAAGGTCCACGCGCGCCAAATACCAAGTACCAAGTACCATTTACTAATTGCTATTTACTGTTCCCCAAATACTCCCGATCACTGACCTTCTCCAGCCAGTCCACAACCTTGCCATCGAGCTTTTCCTGGATCGCAATGTGTGTCATGGCCGTTTTCGGAGCGGCGCCGTGCCAGTGCTTCTCCCCGGGCTCGAACCACACCACATCGCCGGGCCTGATCTCTTCCACCGGTCCGCCCCAGCGCTGCGCGCGGCCGTAGCCGGCCGTCACAATCAGCGTTTGCCCCAGTGGATGCGTGTGCCAGGCCGTCCGCGCACCGGGCTCAAACGTCACACTGGCGCCCTGCACCATTGCTGGATCAGGCGCCTGAAACAGCGGATCGATTCTCACCGTGCCGGTGAACCAGTCAACACGACCTTGGGTGGAGGGTTGCGAGCCGGCTCGTTTGATTTCCATGATTTCTGACCTCAGGTTCCTATTCTCTTACTCGGCGACAGTGAAGGGAACCGTCTTAAACCTGAATAGTGGAGTGCAGGCGCTCTCGCCTGCGTGGTTTCACGACTTCGATCACACGCGACTCCGGCGATCTTCGTCGATGCCTCTGTGTTCATCAGCGCTCGTCTGTGGCTAGTAACTTGCCTCTTGTTTCTTGCGATCTCTCTGTTCTCTGCGGTTCAAGCTCTTAGCCTTGGTTTTCTGATCCCGGCGATTTCGTGCGATCACGGCGATTGGCCGGCTTCGCCGGCCACCCCCTCTACCCATCCCCCTTTCATCAAGGTTCATCAACATTCATCAACGGCCCATCAAGGGATCATCAAGCCTGATCAACGTCCTCCATCAAGGTCCATCAATATCCATCAAGACCGTCTGCGCTCGTCGGTGTTCATCTGTGGCAAATGGTTTTGGTTTTCCGATTTGGGCGATTCCGGCGATTCCGGCGATCTGTACTCCCCACCCCCCGCTTCGTCCCAATTCGTCCCAGCCTCGTCCCAACCTGTCCCAAGGTCGTCCCATTGGGATGTCCCAATCGATCCCAACCTCGTCCCAATCGTCCCAAGCGGTTCCGGTCTGGCTAATTGCCAATTGCTACTTTGCTAACTTGTCAAAGACCTTCGCCAAATATCAAAAGACCAACTACCAACTACCGGTCTTGACACTACCATCCTTTCGCTCGCCGAAGCAATAGCGAAATGGGACAGTGCTGCTCCATGGCCATCCGTCCCGAGCGAAACGAGGCACTCCTATCCCCAGAACTCTGAGTCCGCCCATGTGCGCTTGGGTTTTCTGCCGCCATCCTGTGACAGCGATATCCCTATATCCTCCTGCCTATCCCCGAATTTTTATCCGCTCGTACCCTGGCTTGCCAAATCAGAACATCTACAGACTGCCGCCATCCTGTGTAGCTCAGCACATCTCCGTTGATCGCGTCCCGTGACGATAATCACAGCGAGCCTGCGGCGTTTCGCAATTAAATCTTTGTAATTGCCTTTCCGCCACCGTGGGAAGGGTACATTGCCCCTACTCGGCTGAGGCCGTGATTTATGTCGCCCTCACTGAATTGCACCGTTCTTTCCGAGAACCCACACCGGTGCGCGCCACGCGACCCTCTTCCCGTGCTATCTCCTGCCGAATCGTTGGTGATGGTAGCAGGCTTCCAGACATAGTTCCCAAGCAAAGATTCAGGAGAACATCCCCATGTCAAACCGAAGAGATTTTCTGAAGCTCGCAGCCCTGGCTGGCGCGGGAGTTGCTCTGCCCATCAAGTGGAGCGTTCCGGCGTTCGCATCTGTTACGACACCGCAAACCCCGCTTGCAGGTAGAAGTGTTCCACGCTTTGTAGATCCAATGCCAACCTTCGCGGGAACTCGCCTGAGCGCGACTAGCCTCACGGCCGCAATGCAGGAATTTCAGCAGCAGGTCCTGCCCGCAGGTTTTCCCAAAACCACTCTGTGGGGTTACAACCTGAATGGCAATGGTCCAACCTATCCTGGCGTTACCGTCGAGGCGAAGCGAGGAGTGCCGACGACCATCACCTATGTCAATAACCTGATTTCGCCGGCTTTACAACAGTTCCTCACTGTCGATCAGACGCTGGACTGGGCGGACCCTTTGAACCAGAGTAGTACGTTGGCAGTTCCGCCCCCACCTTATAGTGGGCCAGTCCCGCTGGTCACTCATCTCCATGGCGCCGAAGTTCCTTCCGAGTTCGACGGCGGCCCCGAAGCATGGTTCACCGCAACCGGCCTACACGGCAGTGCCTATCGAACCTTCAGCCCGGTCGGCAGCAATGCCACCATGTATCAGTATCCCAATCAGCAGGAAGCCACCACACTGTGGTTTCACGACCATGTCCTCGGCATGACGCGCCTGAACGTCTATGCCGGTCTGGCCGCGTTTTACCTGCTCCGCGACGACCGTGATACCGGACTCCCAGCTAACCCGATCGGCCTTCCTGCTGGACCATATGAGCACGAGATCGCCATCCAGGACCGGCAGTTCGACACCAACGGCCAGTTGTATTTTCCTGATGGCTCCGGCCCCGGCCTCAACGGCCCCCCACCCAATCCGGACCTTCATCCTTTCTGGATTCCGGAGTTTTTTGGTGACGTGATCGTCGTCAACGGCAAGTCGTGGCCTTTCTTCAACGTTGAGCCGCGTCGCTACCGCTTCCGCCTGCTGAATGGATCGAACTCACGCTTCTACGAATTGCGGTTGCAAAACCGTGACACCAGGAATCCTGGTCCGGCGTTCTTCGTCATAGGCACCGATGGCGGGCTGCTGGACGTCCCGGTCAAACTGAACGATCCGAATCTCACCGACCGCTCGCGACGGCTCCTCATGGGGCCCGGAGAGCGCTGCGACATCATCATCGATTTCGCCGGCTTTGCGGGGCAAACACTCACATTACTCAACAGTGCCAAAGCGCCGTTCCCCAACGGCACGGCGCCCGACCCGAACACCTTCGGGCAGGTCATGCAGTTCCGCGTGGTGCTGCCGCTGCAAGCGAATGATTCCAGTTACAACCCCGCAACCGGAGCGCCATTGCGCAATCCCATGATTCGGCTGGTGAATCCCGCAACTGGATCGCTCGCACTTGGTGTAGTCCCGGACGTGCGCCGTCAACTTCTGTTGGTGGAGGTCGAAGGAGAAGGCGGGCCGCAGGAAGTGCTGATCAACAACAGTGACTTTGACGGTTTTCAAAAGGGCAGCCAAACGCCCATTCCCGGCTCGGAGCCTTTGAACGGCAACTTTGTCACTGAGCTTCCGCGAGTCGGCTCGACTGAAGTCTGGGAGATCATCAACACCACCGCCGACGCACATCCAATCCACATCCATCTGCTGCAGATCCAACTCATGAACCGTCAGTCATTCAACCTCGAAAAATTCAGGCAGACCTATGAAGCCGCCTTCCCCGGCGGTGTATTCATACCGGGATTTGGCCCGCCAGCGCACTACAATACGGCAAACGCCGACGGCGCGCTCGGCGGAAATCCAGCAATTAGTCCCTTCCTCCAAGACCATTCTCAGCCGCCGCTACCGCAGGAAGCCGGATGGAAGGACACAATCAAGATGCTGCCTGGCCAGGTTACACGCGTGGTTGTGCGAATTGCTCCACAGTCCAATGCCGCAGGCACCACCGTGGCCGGCACGAACTACTTCGCTTTCGATCCCACCACAGGACCGGGCTATGAGTTCCATTGCCACATTGTCGACCATGAAGACAACGAGATGATGCGTCCTTTCATTCCCAGGAGCTAGGAACCGCGGTCGGAGAGGGCGGCGCAAGTCGCCCTCTCTGTGCTCTGCGACTCAATCCAGAGTGGTTGCTGATTCTGTACAGCCGCCTTCGGTTATCGCAATACCTCTACAGCCCTAATCGGGTTTACCCTTGTGAATATTTCGTTTCATCACATTAAAAGGTGACAAATCAGAAAACTTTCATCTGGATTATCCGGTGGGATAGACATTTTTGGCATCCTAAACGCTTCGATCAGCAACCAACCGTCTTAATTGGTATGCCTGTCCGGCTCTGCCCTCTTCACACTCAGGAGCCTGCAATGAAGTCACCTAAACCTCTTTTCCCAATTCTTTGTTTCTCACTAACACTGATTCTGCAATTCACGGCGGAGGCGCAGACAGCGAAAGATCAATTCCAATTTGTCTCTATAGATTTCCCTGGCTCCGTTTCAACTGTAGCGAATGGTATCAATACCAGGGGCGAGATTGTTGGAACCTATTTGAACGTCGTGAGTGCCACTGACCACCACGGATTCCTTCTCACTGATGGGAAGTTTCGTACCATCGATGTCCCAGCTGGAACACTAGGCACGGACCTCTTCGGCATTAACGACGGCGGAGCTATGGTAGGGGAATTTTTTGACGCGCAGAACCATGGCCACGGTTTTGCTGGCGCAAATGGAACTTTTGCGCAGATTGATTTCCCAAACGCGAGTGAAACCGCCGCCATTGGCATCAATGATTCAGGCTTGATCGTGGGGGCCTATATCAACCCTGCCGGGGATCAACACGGTTTCCTGCTGAGCCATGGCCGATTGAGCACAATCGACGTTCCTGGTGCCCTTGAAACCGTTGCCCGTGGAATCAGCGACTCAGGTGAGATCGTCGGATTTTTCTTCGACGCTGAAGTCCGTCTTCATGGCTTTGTGCTAAGCAAGGGAATTTTCCGGACGGTTGATGTTCCGGGCGGATCCATAGCGGTTCTCGGCGTGAATTCCGTGGGTACCCTCGTTGGAGATTTCACCACCGGCGCTAAGGGCTCAGCGTTCTTGCTACGCGAGGGAGTATTCCACACGATCGATATTCCCGGAGCAACGGGATCGTCCGCGCAGGGAATCAACGCGGGTGGCGGGATCGTTGGAACATACCTGGATAGCAACTTTACGTTCCATGGGTTTTTTGCCGTCGCGCCGCGATGAAATCGGCAACGATATGAACTGGGATTGCATACGGAAAGTGGTTCAGCGCTGAAGATTCTACGCTGAGGGCGTTGCTGAAAAAGTGCCTTTGAAGGGAAGTGCTTCGGGCGAGAATTCACCGGCTTGCGAGGCAGAGCCAATGGCCAACTACCAAGGGCCAGATACCGCTTTACAAACAAGAAGCCCCGAGTTTGAGTTGACCCATTCGCCTCGACCAGCGGTTCGCTATAGACCCTTGCCGACCTGCGATCTCTGCCTAATTCCTTGCGGAACTCACAAAGTGCGATCTTTAATCAGCTTGCGCTGAAGCTTGGGCTCCGGGCTCACCACCAACCGGGCAAATCGGTCAACGCCTCGGGGCTTCTATTTTGACCTCCAACATCTCCTGTTCTCCTCAACCAGCAGTTCGCTATAGACCCTCACTGGCCCTCTGGCTGCTTCCAGCTTTCGTCTCTTCCGCCGGCCGCCGTTTCCGGTAACCGGGGGTTTTCAACTTTGCCGGGCAACCGTGACCGCGCTCGGGTCCCGGTACTCGCCACCAACTGGGAAAACGTTTGAGATGTCAAAGAACGAGTGTGAATCTACTCTTCTTATTGCGGCAGTCAATCATTTTCGTGCGACTGAATCTCCCCTGAAATCAGCAGCTTACAACCCATCCACAAGCCGCTGCAGCGCCCGCGGTGCAGCAGGTTACCAAAGTACAGCAACCATGCGGTGAAAACGCAATCTTGTTGGTTTTTAAGGTTGTGTAAATGTGGGAATCATTCAGTGTTTATGCGGGTTTTGCTTCATCCCGAACCGCGGTTTTGTGCGGGTGAGGAAACCCTACCTTTGGAAGAAGGCTTTTGCGGCCATCGAATCACTCGTCATCCCGACGGCCGTTAGGCGAGCGAGCGTTTTCATCAGCTCGCGAGTAGGCCGGAGGGACCTTGTGCTTGCCTCAGCTCGCCCATTGAAGGTTTTTCGTAGGTCTAAATCCCTCCGTATCAGGCGGGCTTGTTGCGGACTAGTTGCCGCCCTCTTTCACGCGGTCCCCGTCTTCCTCGTCCAGTCGCCCAGCAGGTCCACCTCGCCTGCCGGATTCAGCATTTCACGCGCAGGCTCGAACACAATCTGCTCATCCCGCCGATAGTAAGTCCCCATCAGGCTCCACGTCTGGAAGCCGCTGCCGGAAACTGTGACCACAACCGCTTCCGAAGGCGACGCTGACAACGCACCCCAGCCTTCGCCTTCCAGCTTTACCGGAGCGTCCGCATCGCCCAGATAGACGTCGTTCACCGTGATAATGGCCGACGCATTCTCCGCCTGCGCGGCTTCCACCATTTCTGCGTAAAGCTCATCGCGTTCGTCGTCGCTTTCAAACTCCAGGTCGAAGATCAGATTCTCTTTCGGCGTGATCACCACCGCGGTTGGGTTCAGGTGGCCTTCCGCCAGTAATGACTGCTGTGCTTCTTCCAGAAGTTCGCGCGCCAGGGCTTTCAGGTCGGTCATAGGCAATCGGCCTCCGCGGCCAGCAGGTCCTGCAGCCGCTCGCGACGGCGAATCAGTCGCGCGCGATGCCCTTTCACCAGCACCTCAGCTGCGCGCGGACGCGTGTTGTAGTTGGATGCCAATGACATTCCGTACGCCCCTGCATCCAGAACACACAACAGACCGCCCGGTTCCACCGTGGGAAGGGAAATGTCGCGCCCCAGAAAGTCTCCCGTCTCGCACACCGGCCCGCACACATCAGCATTGCTCACCGCCGACTGCCAATCCTGTTGCTTCACCGTTGTGATCTCATGTCGCGCACCGTACAGCGCCGGCCGCAGCAGGTCATTCATTGCCGCGTCCACGATGGTAAAGCGCTTCTCACCGTTTTGTTTCTGGTAGATCACGCTCGTCACCAGCGCACCGGCTGGTCCAATGATTGAGCGGCCCGGCTCCAGCAGAAGATGCGGCCTGGCCTTGCCGAGCTTCTGTATCGGGCCGATGATCGCATCCGCGTAGGCGAGTGCCTGAGCCTCGAAATGAATTGGCTTGCTGCTGTCGTAGGAGATTCCCAGCCCACCCCCGGCGTCGAGATATTCAATATCGTGCCCGTCGCGCCGCAACTGCGCGATCAAATCCACAACTCGGTCCACAGCCGCGCGGAACGGCGTGACGTCCGTGATCTGTGACCCGATGTGGAGGCTCACTCCTGCGACTCTTAAAAACTTGCTTCCGGCGGCGCAACGATAAAGTTCGCGCGCGCTCGTGATTGGCACGCCGAACTTGTGTTCGCGCTGTCCGGTCGAGATATACGGGTGCGTTTCAGCGAAGACGTCCGGATTGACGCGGAAAGCGATCTTCGCCGGCTTACGGAGCTCTTTGGCGCATCTCGCCAGCAGCTCAAGCTCGCCTTCGCTCTCGATGTTGAACAGAAGAATGCCGCTGCGCAGCGCCAGCTTGATTTCGTCTGCCGTCTTGCCCACTCCGGAGAAGACGATCTTTTTCACCGCCTTCTTCTGGGCCCGGCTCACGCGTTCCAGTTCGCCGCCGGAGACAATGTCGAACCCGCAGCCCAGCTTCGCCAGCATGCGCAGGATGCTGAGGTTGGCATTTGCTTTGACCGCATAGCAGATGGTGTGCGGTATCTGGCGAAAAGCGCGGTCAAGCGTCTTGAACCGCTGCTCAATCGCTGTTTCTGAATAAACGTAAAGCGGCGTGCCGTAGCGCTCTGCCAGCGCGGGCAATGGCTGCTTTTCGCAGTGAAGGATTCCTTTGTTGTAGATGAATGCCGGAGGACGGCTGAGCATAAGCGCCGATTTTAACAGGTGGATATCGCCTGAAATAAAGTGATGGTCTCCTGCTCACTTCACCTTGAGCACTACCACTGTCTGATCGTCAAAAACAGGCGCGCCGGCAGAGAACTCCTCTGCCGCGCGGAAGAGCGCGTCCACGATTTCCTGTGCCGACTTGCCGGTGTTCTGACTGATCACGTGCTCAATTCGAACGCGCCCGAACTGCTCTTCCTTTCGATTGCTCGCATCCACAATCCCATCGCTGAAGAACACAAACACATCGCCCGAATGCGCATGTATCGTCGTCTCATCGTAGGCTGCGTCGGAAAACATTCCCAGGGGCAGTCCTGCCGCTTCGATCATGTGCGAGTGGCCTTCATGGCAGTAGATCGGCCGCGGCAGGCCTGAATTCGCAACACGCATGGTCTTCTTCTCGTCGTCCCACAACGCGCAGCACAGAACAACGTAATTGGCGTCCAGCCGTCGCTGGTTGAGCGCACGATTCACGGACCCCAGCATATTCGAGGGTGACGGCTCGGCCGGAGCAATACTGCGAATGATCCCGCTGACCAGCGCGGCGTAAAGCGCGGCCGGAGCGCCCTTGCCGCTTACATCGCTCACGATGATGCAGGCGCGTGGCGGCTTGTAGTCGAGAAAATCGTACATGTCGCCGCCGATGGCATGCGCTGGGTTGAAGTGCGATGCAACCTCGGCATTGTTCAGCGCCGGGCATGTCGGCGGCAGCAGGTGATGCTGGACCTCCCGTGCCATGGCCAGATCACGTTCCAGCCGCTGCTCTTCACGCGCGATACGCTCGTACAAAGTGGCGTTTTCGATCGCGATTGCAATCTGCGCCGCCAGCGTCGTGATCGTCCGCACGTGGTCTTCGGTGAAGTAGCCACGCCGCGTGTGCTCCAGGTCAAGCACGCCAATCACTTTGTCATTGTGGATCAGCGGCACCACAAGCTCGGACCGCGTCTCAGGATTGGCCTTGATGTAACGCGGATCTTTGGAGACGTCCGAGACCATTACGGCCCTGCGCTCCTGCGCGGCCACGCCCACCAGCCCGCGTCCGAGCGGAATATCGTGCTTGAGCTGAATGTTCTCCTTAAACCGCACAGAGAAACGATGCACCAGCTTTTCCTTGTTCTCATCCAGCAGCAAAATCGAGAACATCTGGTAATCGATCAATTTCACCAGCAGATCGCCGACACGTTTAAGGAGCTGGTCAAGGTTCAGAATTGAAGTAAGTTCGCGGCTGATCTCATTGAGGACCACCAGCGTGCTTGCCTGGCGGGAAACACGCGTGTAAAGCCGCGCGTTCTCAATACTCACCGCGATCCGCGACGCAATTAGCGAGAGCAGGCGGGCATGTTCCTCCTTGAAGTAGCCCTTGTCGGGCGCCTCCAGGTCGATTACCCCGATCACGCGGTTCTTCGTGATGAGCGGGACTGCCAGCTCAGAGCGCACGCGCGGTACCGCTTCGATATATTCTTTTTCCTCGCTTACATCATCGACCAGGATGGTGCGGCGCTCCGCTGCTGCACGGCCGGTCACCCCTTGCCCGACTTTGACTCGAATGCGTTCCGCCACTTCCGGCAAGTGCCCGATCTGGAAGCGAAATCGCAGGTCCTGGTGACGTTCATTGAGCAGCAGGATGGAAAAAATTTCGTAGTCGATGACGCGTTTCACCACTTCGGCCACACGCTGGAGCAGGGTATCGAGGTCCAGCGTGGTGTTGAGCACGTCTGCCACTTCAACCAGAAGTGCTTCAACGTCCATGCGCGGTGGTGGTGCAGAAGTAACCATGGTGTCCACTTGTCATGATAACAGTTGAAAAATAGACGTAGGCAAACCACCAGGCACAGAAGTGTGCTTTTGGTGGAGAGAGATGATGTACCGCTGGTTATCCGCGCGCGTGAAATTCAGGTGCCCCAAGCTCATGCATGATCGCGACACCGGAACTGGTTCCAATGCGGTTGGCCCCGGCAGTGACCATCTGCTGCGCGGTTGCTGCGGTGCGGATCCCGCCTGACGCCTTCACGCCCGCATGGCGTCCAACAACACCTCTCATCAGCGACACATCATCCACGGTAGCGCCCCCATTGAAGCCGGTGGCGGTCTTCACGAAGTCAGCATGTGCGGCCAGGCAGATCTGGCAGCTGAGAATTTTTTCTTCCAGAGTGAGCAGCGGCGTCTCCAGAATCACCTTCACGATCGCGCCCGAATCATGTGCCACTTCCACCACCGCCAGAATGTCATTCTGCACGCTGGTCCGGTCCCCGGACTTGAGCGCCCCAAGGTTCTGGACCATGTCCAGTTCCTGCGCGCCAAGCCGGATTGCTTCTTCGGCTTCAAATCTCTTCACCGTTGTATGGTGGACACCGTGAGGGAAGCCGATGGTCGTGGCCACTTTCACAGGCGTGCCGCTCAGCACCGATTTAGCTACGCTGATCCACCACGGGCTAACGCATACTGAGGCGAAGTTGAAGAATGCCGCTTCTTCGCACAACCGGACAATCTGGTCCTGAGTTGTGTCTGGCTTGAGGATGGTATGGTCGATTTCCGCGGCGAGAGTCTGCCAGCCGCGGACCTGCTGCAGGGGATCAGTCAGAGTCTGGGACATCCAGAACGGATTCTACCACCACACTTTTCTGATTCGCACGTAAAGTTACGCCAGCTTTCCTGAAGTTTATTTCAGGTCAACGTCCCCCAGAGCACAGATGTCCGGCAGGTTACGGTAGCGCTCCGCAAAATCCAGGCCATAGCCGACCACGAACTTGTCCGGAATCTGGAAGCCTGTGTAGTCGGCCTGCACGGGTGCAACCCGGCGTGAAGGCTTGTCCAGCAAAGTGGCAATCTTAAAGGCCCGCGGCTGGTGCGTGAGGAAAAGCTTGCGCAGGTAAGTAAGTGTCAGCCCCGTGTCGAGAATGTCTTCCACCAGAATCACATTCTGGTCCCGTAAAGGCATGGTCACGTCTTTGATCATCTGCACTTCGCCGCCGCTTTCCTTTTTGTTGCCATAACTACGCACGGCGATGAAGTCGAACGTCGCATCCAGCTCGATCTGGCGCGCCAGGTCGCTCAGGAACATGCAGGCGCCTTTGAGCACGCCCAATAGCAGGACGGATTCTCCCGCGAAATCGTGAGTAATCTGCTGCCCGATACGGGCTACAGCTTCGGCAATCTGCTCGCGGCTGAGTAGGACTTCCATGATTTTGTGTGAGCAGGGGATTCTCTCACAAAGAGAATGGAACAGGCTACCGCTTACATTTGCCAGGCCGACTTCTCTCTTGCCGGTGAATGCAGCTCTTGTTCAACTCTGTAGCACAGGCGCCTCGCCTGTGCTGCAAGGATGACAATCTGCCCGCGCATATTACCGCACAGTGAAAAAGCCGGTAAACAAACTCTTGAAGAGAAGGCGTTCACTCTGGAAGGATGAGTCGTTCGATCCGATCGGCTCGGAGGAGCACTTCGAGGCCAAGACTCTCGATATCGGCACAAATGCGTTCTAAACCGGAGCTCGGGGTCCGAAGGAATATCATCCCTGCTATCGGCAATGTGGATAAAAAAACGAAACTGAAGCAGAAGATTACTGAAGCGGAAGATTGAAGATCCGTGGCTCGGGTGGAGAGCAACCGGCACAGGCGGGGCGCCTGTGCTACACAGTTCATAAGAGCTAGATTCAACTGTGCAAGAGAACTCAGCCCGGCAATCAATCGCCAGCCCCGAACCCGTGTCAGCCTGCTTAACTCATTTATGAATAGCTTTTAGATCATATTCAGCAATCGAACTCTGCGCGTTTCCCAGTCGTCGCTGGAGAAAATGTGCGGGCCAACTTCAATCAAACGCGGCAGCATGTTAAAGACTGAGACCGGCGTCCAGTAGTGGCCTTCTCGGGTGCGCAGCCCGCGCTTGTTCAACTCGGAGGCCGCCAGCGTGATCGAGTAGTCCTGAACGATTAACTCCATCATCTGCACCAGAACGGCGCGCTCGCTGGGATCCTCTTCCAGCCGGCTGCAATCGCTGGCCACTCGCAGGCCATAGGGAATCTCTTCCACGATGATGGGCTGCTCGGTTTCCTCGCCGGCAATCTCCCGCCGCCATTCCATGGCGACCAGCTTCCATCCGGCTTCCGTCTTTTGCCGGACATAATCCAGATCCACTGACCCTGTTACCACCTCGCGAATACGCTCAACTTTGGCCATCGGTGTCGTCTCCTGATTGAGGGGCCCAACTACTTGCCAGCAAACTCCATGCCAGCGTAAGTATCACCTCAATTTCGAATTAGCGGAATGGCTTAGGGGTGAACCACCTATCGGAAAGACCTTGCTTTGCTGCGCGCTTCTGGAACTTAACGCCCGAAAACGAACACCGTTTGCAGCGCACCCGAATGCTAAAATCCGCCCCACGGGAGCGGTAACGTGATCGCCACGCCTTTGTTGACCACCTCGCGCCTGATCCTGCGTCCACTCGAACTGGCAGACCACGAGCAGGCGCAGCCCCTTTTCGGGCGATGGGAGGTGGTTCGCTATTTGCGAAATCAGGTGCCGTGGCCGTACCCCCCCGACGGCGCTTACACCTTTTATCGCGAGATCGCCCTTCCACAAATGCAACGAGGCGAAGCATGGCACTGGAGCTTGCGTCTGAAAGCTACGCCACAGCAGATGATCGGAAGTATAAGCCTGATCAAGGGTGACACAGACAATCGAGGCTTCTGGATAGCTCCGCCATGGTGGGGACAGGGACTGGCCAGCGAAGCCGCGGACGCGGTTACCGATTTCTGGTTTGACGTGCTTGACTTCGAGCGTCTCGTCGTTCCCAAGGCAGCCGAGAACGTCGCCTCCCGCAAGATCTCAGAGAAGCAAAATATGCGCCTGGTGGGAACTGAGTTTCGCGACTACGTCAGCGGCCGTCTCCCCACTGAAATCTGGGCGATCACGAGGCAAGAGTGGCACGCGCGGCGAAACGCAGAAAAGCACTGAACCCTCACAGCTTTATTGGTCTCTCTGTCCAGGCTACGTCCCAATAGCGGTCAAACTTGCGCCCCACCTCGTGGAAAATGCCGACCATCTTGAAGCCCAGCCGCTCGTGCAATCGCCGTGATCCTTCGTTTGGCAGTGTGTACCCGGCTACGATGCGGTGAACATCTTCACCGGCAATCGCGTCAAAAAGAGCGCTATACATTTGCGTGCCCAGGCCCTTCCTTGACGCGCCATTCGCACAATAGACGGTGGTCTCAACCGTGGTGTCATAAGCAGCTTTAGGGCGGAATCGCAAAGTTCCCGCGTAGCCCAACACCGTGTTCTCCAGTTCAGCTACCAGTAACCGATAGCGCCCCGTCTCGCCAAACTGCTGAAACCACGAGAGACGCTTTTCGACTGTGTACGGCTCAACGTCAAATGTCACAGGAGTATTCAGCACATAGTAGTTGTAGATTTCAGTGAGGCGTGCAAGGTCTTCAATACGCGCAGAACGGATGAGCAGGTCAGGCATGGACAAGTATCGCCCAGAAAGGCCCGATAAATCTCTAGTCGTGAGCTGCTGGTTTAGGTACACTGTGCCCGAACCAGCCGGAGTTATCCCATGCGCGTGATCTTGTCGCTCCTGCTTGTATTGCTCTTTCCTCCAATAAGCCTGCTCGCGCAGGAGCCCCGCACATCTGTTTCATCTGCCGATCGCGCTTGTGCCATGCCAGCCTTCTCCAACGTGGTGCACGAGCCCAACATATTCAATGAAGAGCAGGAAACATGGATGGGTGAATTGCTGGATCCAGAGATCCGCCGGCAATTCCACACCATTGCTGATCCAGAAAGCGACTACCTGGAGAAGCTCGGAGCCCGATTGCTCGCTCAGTTGCCCGCCGGCCAAATACGCTACAAGTTTCGGATCATTGATTTTCCTGATAACAACGCTTTCGGCTTTGCCGGTGGATACATTTACGTGTCACGGCGAATCATCAGCCTCGCAAAGAATGAGGATGAGCTGGCAGGCTTACTGGCACACGAAATCGGCCACATTGTTACCCACCAGAGCGCAATCGATCTCACTCGGGAATTCAGGACAGTCCTGGGTGTAACTGAGATATCGGACCGCAAAGATCTTCTGGAGAAGTGGAATCGATTGCTGGACAACGCAGCTACTAAGAAGGTGAAGTTCAGCGAAAAGCGCGAGCAGCAGGAGCAACTCATCGCGGATCGGATCGCACTGTATGCCATGGCGCGGTCTGGCTATCAACCGTCTAGCTTCGCCGACTTCTTTGACCGGCTGGCGCAAACGAAGGGCAACACAGGAAATTTCTGGAGTGACATCTTCGGGGGCACCAGCCAGGAATCCAAGCGACTCCGTGAGCTCATCCGCAACTCGACGCCGGAGGCGCCATCCTGTGTGACTCCACTTCCGGCTGAGTACAATTCGCGTTTCCTCAAGTGGCAGAAGGAAGTCACCGCTGCAGGGTTTGCCGTTCCACAGGAGGAACTGCCCGGACTCAAACAGAAAATTATCCTTTCGCCTCCGTTTCATTCCGAGTTCCGCCAGGTCCGTTTCAGCCCTGACGGGAAGTATGTCCTCGCTCAGGATAATGCCAGCGTTTTCGTGTTGTCGCGGAATCCATTTGAAAATTTGTTCCGCGTTGACGCACCGGATGCGGCCATGGCCCGGTTCACCCCCGACTCACGCGCGCTGGTATTTGTGGACAAGGAACTACGGGTGGAGAAGTGGGACCTGCAGTCGCGCCAGCGTACATCTGTGAATCAGGTAGTGATACCTGTGGATTGCGAGCGCAAGTCACTCTCGGCGACCGGTGAATTTCTTGCGTGCGTCAGCTTCGGCCCGAAGTTGCAGGTTATCAACGTGCAGACCAACGAGGTAGTCCTCGAAAAGAGAGAGCTGCCCAAATCGGCGATGATGCAAGGACCGCTGGGGGAACTCCTCGAGTCCTTGCACTTTGACCTGACAACCTACACCCTCCAATTCTCAAATGATGGTGCATATCTGGCCGTCGCATCACCTGAGGCCGCGTTTGCGTTTGACATGAAGTCGCGATCTGAACTCAAGATCAGCAAAGATCTTCGTAGCGTCCTGCAGGGCAAATTTGTGTTTGACCATGCAGGAGATTTGTACGGCTTCACTGACGAACTGAAACCGGTACTCCGCCATTTCAAATTTCCTTCCGGAGAGCAGCGGGAACAGGTAACGCTTGTTGCCAGAGGCGAGCTCGGAGCGGCAACACATGGCAAATATCTCATGCTCCTTCACACCGGAAACGCCGCTGTGGGGCTGATCGATCTGGAGCAGAAGAAGATCACGAGTGGATACAAACTCGTTGGGATGGATGTGTATGACGACGTGGTTGTGTCGGAGACAAACGGTGGAGCACTTGCGATCATGAGCGTGGACGGAAGCAAGTTGCTGGCTAGCACCCGCATCCCCGGCGGCCCGGTACAGGCTGCTGGAGCCATGTCGTTTTCAGCGAACGGAAACTGGCTCGCATTTGGTGATTCAAATCGGTCGGGGCTGTGGGACCTGCGGTCTGGGAAACGCGCTGGGTTGATGCCCGGCATAGAGGGAGTTCTGTTTGAGGCAGACCAGCTCACGGCTTTGTTCAGCAAGAGCGACACTGAACCTCCGCGCGTACTGCAGGTCGAACCAGGGCAGGTCGGCTCGCGCAAGCTCTACGACCTGCCGGAGGAGAACAAAGGGCCTCTTATAAAAGTCGATCCAGCGATGTTTTACGCCTTGAAAGCTGTTGTCAAGAATCCACGGCAAGAGGGGCGTCTGCTGTTGTCGGTTGTTCCGAAGGACAAATCCAGCGGCGGCGGGGTCGAACTGGCCGTGAATGACATTCTGACGAACAAGGAGCTTTGGCGGAAACTATTCAAGAACACTCTGCCCGGCATGTATTTTTCCGGCGTGACGGGTACCGTCGCCGCTGTTGTACCATCCCGTTATGCTGACCTTCGCGAGAATCCTCAGCTGAAATCCCGAATCGCCAGTCTTTCCGGAAAAGCAGAAGAAAAGAACGGTTATGTCATTGAAACGTTCGATGCTCTATCAGGTAGCTCCCTGGGAGTGATTCTCGTGGACACGAACAGCGGCTCCTTCAAGGTCCGAGAGGTAACCACCACTCGCGAGCTTGTTCTGGTACATGACTCGAAGGATCGCACGCTGATCTATTCTTTGAAGACTGGCCTGCAGACAGGGCGCGTTTTTGGAAAAGTGATTGCACTCTCAAAATCAGGCGATCGCATGCTGCTGGAGAAGGGCCCCGGAGAAGCTGAACTGTTGGACGTGAATACACTGCAAACGCTGGCTCGATACACCTTCGCGTCCCCGGTAATTCTTAGCGCCTTCTCTGAGGATGGCGGAACACTCAACGCACTGACCGCCGAACAGGCGGTCTATCAAATCAGCCTCGACCAGCAGAAGGCTTCAATGGGTAACTAGTTGATGAGAGGTGCTTGATGCAACTCACATCTTCCTTCGTTCGACGTGCTAGAATTCCCCGATTCCATGGCACGCAAGGTCTCACTCTTCGTTCCTTGCTTTGTTGATCAGCTCATGCCGCAGGTTGCGGTGGACACGCTGAAGCTATTGCGGCGCCTTGGCTGCGATGTATATTTTCCTGAAGACCAGACCTGCTGCGGCCAGCCGGCTTTCAATACCGGATTCTGGGACGACTCTCGTCCCTGTGCTGAACGCTTTCTACGTGTGTTTCGCGATGCGGAGAGCATTGTCTGTCCCTCAGGCTCCTGCACCACCATGGTGCGCCAGTTCTATCCCGAGTTGCTCAAAGAGACAGCATCGCTCGAAGAGGCTCGCGCCGTTGGCCGCCGCACGTTTGAACTTTCAGAGTTCCTGGTGAAGGTGATGGGGTTAACCGATGTTGGAGCTAGCTTCTCGCATTCGGTCACATACCACGCGAGCTGTCACGGTCTGCGTGAGCTGCAGCTGCGCGACGAACCTTTGCGGCTCCTGAAAAACGTAAAGGGCCTTAAGCTGATTGAGATGCTGCGATCGGAAGAGTGCTGCGGTTTCGGTGGAACATTCGCCACCAAGTTCGAAAGCATCTCAGTCGCGATGGGAACGTCAAAGGCAGACAGCATCGCGGTGACCGGAGCTGAGTACGTGACAGCAATCGATCCCAGCTGCCTGATGCATATGCAGGGCATCCTCAGCAAGAGAAACGATCGCGCGAAGACAATCCACTTGGCCAGCATTCTGGCGAGCGAGTCATGAGCAATTCAGGCCAGGGCCGCGCGACTCCTACCGCCGAGAATGTCCGCGCCCACGACGACGGGAAATCGGCCCAGGCACAGAAGCGCCCTGAGCGAAGCGCGGCTCAACAGTTCTTTCATGACGCCGCCATCAAATCCGCCGATCTGGTGCATCGCGAGATCATCCGCAAGAACATGGACAGCTACTTTGTAGCGCATGATCGCGGACGTTCGCGTTTCGCTGACTGGGAAGCTGCGCGCCAGCGCTGCCACGAGATCAAGCGCGAGGCAGTCAACAATCTCGATAAATACCTGCTCCAGTTCGAACAGAACGTCATTGCCAATGGCGGCAAGGTGTTCTGGGCTGCTACCAGTGAAGAGGCCTGCCAGTACGTGACCGAGCTTGCGGTCCGCCACAAGGTCAAAACGGTGGTCAAGTCCAAGAGCATGGTGACCGAGGAAATCCACCTTGGCCTCGCGCTGGAGAAAGTTGGTTGCGATGTCTGGGAAACGGACCTCGGCGAGTACATCGTGCAGCTTCGCAACGAAGGCCCGTATCACATTGTCACCCCGGCCATGCACCTGAACCGGCAGCAGATTGCTGAACTTTTCCGCGATAAGTTCAGCGAACCGAATCTCACGGAAGAGCCGGAGGAACTGGTTGCCGCAGCGCGACGCAAGCTGCGCAAAGCCTTCTTCGCGGCCGAGATGGGAATATCGGGAGCAAACTTTCTCATCGCGGACAGTGGAGTCATTGCAATCTCAACCAACGAGGGCAACGGTCGGCTGACTACGAGCCTCCCGAAGATTCATGTCGCAGTAACGGGCATCGAGAAGATTTTGCCGCGATTGGAAGATCTGGCTACGTTCTGGCCCGTGCTGGCAACTTCAGGAACCGGCCAGCCGATTACGACCTATGGCACGCTCATCGGCGGCCCAAAGCGCGAAGGAGAAGTAGACGGGCCGGATGAGTTTCATGTTGTCCTGGTCGATAACGGCCGCAGCAACCTGCTGGCGCACAAAGAAGAGCGCGAGGTCTTGCACTGCATCCGCTGCGGCGCCTGCCTGAATATTTGTCCGGTGTATCGACACGTCGGCGGCCACACGTATGGCACTCCATATCCGGGGCCAATCGGCAGCGTGCTCGTCCCGCGGCTGGAAGGCAAGGAGTTTGAGCACCTGTCGTATGCTTCATCTCTGTGCGGAGCGTGTACCAGCGTGTGTCCGGTCAAGATCGATCTGCATCATCATTTGCTGCACAACCGCCGCGACTTCACCGAAAAGGGAAGCGCGTCTGCTCGCGAAAGACTTCAATTCCGCCTCTGGCGCATGGCCATGCAGAGTCCCAGAATCTTTGCTCTGGGAGGATGGCTCACGCGCCGTGCTCTGAAAATGATCTACGGATTCGGCCTGACCGGTACGATCGCGGATCCAATGCGGGCCTGGAATAAAGGTCGTGAGCGTGTGCCTCTTCCGCAAAAGTCATTTCGTGAGCAATGGAAGAAGGAGTTGAAGAATGGGCGTTAAAGGCAGCAGAGAGCTGATCTTACAGCGCATCCGTGACGGCCTGCGCGTTGCCGTTGCAGCGCCTCCGCGGACGGAATCTGGGCCGATCTTCGAGCACGTTGCGAATCCTTTGGAGCGCTTTCAGATCGAGTGCAAGGCCAATCTCATCGCGCTCACCCTCTCTCATGACGCGAACGAGAGCCGTGCGCAGCTGAAAGCTGAGCTTGATTCGCTTGCCGAAGGCGAGATTCACGTTCAGGACTCGCCGGTGCTGCGTAGCATGATTGAAGCCATCCAGATTAACCGCCCCGTAAAGTGGTCGAGTCAGGGAGCGCCGGCTGAAGCGTCGCAGGCCACTGTCAGTCTGGCCGAAGCACTGGTGGCGCAAACGGGATCGATCTTTGTGAGCGCCGCGTGTGGCGGACGCGGTATTTCTGTCGTCGCACCCTGCCACATCGTATTTGCGACGGTCGGTCAACTCGTGCCCGATCTGGAAACGGCACTTCGCAATGCCACCGCTCAGGGAATGGTTCGCAAGAATTCGTTTGCCTGCATGATCAGCGGATCCAGCCGTACCGCCGACATCGAAAAAATTCTCGTTCAAGGCGCCCACGGCCCTCGCCGCCTCGCAGTTATCCTTCAGCAGTCCTGACGCCTGCGCGCACCTTACGCTGCCCGATCGATTTCTACCTCTTCTTCCTTCCGGTTGTTTGCCCATTGGCGCCGCACGAACCAGAATGCTCCTGCACCCACAGCCGCACCGGCGCTGACGATCGCTGCTGTGCGCTTCACCGGATCAGGTACGGGCGGCGGCACATATGTAACCCCGTGGCGGTTGCTCCGCGCCGGCTGTTGAACGTAACGCCCATACTCGGGAATGGGGAAGTCTTGAGCGAGCTGCTGAAGTTGTTCGAGTGCTGCATACCCCGCCATCGGTCTCCCATGTCCCGCGCCAAGAACCAGCGGCCTGAGCGCTGCGAGCTTGAGAACTGAGTCGCGTGCTGATTGCCAGTCAGAGGTGTAGTAAGTGGGCGGACGCCAGACCTGCGGCCGCTGTGAGAGCATCCCGATCATGTTGTCCTGCTTGACAGTGGTAAATGCGTCACCGGCAAGCAGCACCCGGTCGCGCGGCCGGAAGAGCGACACGTGACCAGCAGTGTGTCCAGGTGTTTCAATGATCTCCCAGCCTTGCAGCCATGGCATTTCACCCGGCTCAAGTTCGCGGAGATGCGGTCGCAGGTCATACTTTGCGTTGGGCACAAACCGGATCACCTGAGCCATGAAGCCGCCCACCGTCGGATCCGGTGGCGGATACGCTGAACTGCCGTTTACGAACGGCGTTTCCAGCGGGTGCACGTAGACATTCACGCCCCAGTGCTCGGCCAGCGCAAAAGCGGAACCGGCATGATCAAAGTGTCCATGCGTAAGGATGATCGCCACCGGAGGCGTTGCATCATCAAAGTGCTGCTCCACAGCGCGCAGGATGTTTGCTGTATTCCCCGGCGTACCGGTATCAATCAGCAGCCATCGCGTTGGCGACCCGATCAGGTAGGCGTTGGCGATTCCAGTGGGGACACGGACCACTCCAGGGGCTATCAGTTGGGATTTTGCCATTGGCACACCTCGCAATCTGCTTTGAGATGCGGACACGAATTGAGGCGTTGTGGTTAAGACGGGAGATACCGGCAGCTTACGATTTTCTAATTCGCCACCGAATCTGGCGGAGCATTCCCAGCCACAGTTCAGCATCTTCGCTGCTCAGCTGCATCCGCCGGATGAGCCGGCGAACCTTATCTTCAACTGCCGCGTGCGTGTGCGGTTGGGTGAAATCACTCTCCACAAGGACTTCAAGCAATAGATGAGAGATGCGCTCCAGTTGTTCACCGTCTGGAAGATCCACGTCCGGCGCAGCCGCGATTGCAAGTGCTTCACCCACGCGCAGTTGGTACAAACACACCGCCACCGCCTGACCTAGATTCATCGAGACATTCGCGTTTGTGGTCGGAATCCGCAACAGTTCGTGACAATACGAAAGCTCTTCATTACTGAGGCCGGTCTTTTCCGATCCGAATAGCAACGCTACTTTCCCGGATGCGAGCGTCTGCCGAATCCGCGGAGCGAATACCGGAAGATCATGAATCGGCTGTCGCAACTCCCGGTTGCGACCCGCCGTAGTACCTACCACAAGTTTGCAGTCGCCCACAGCCTCCGTGATCGAAGGAAACGTTCGAGCGGTCTTGAGCAACTCTGCTGCGCCAACTGCGGATCGCGCTTCTTCCAGCGAAGGCGCAAACACCTCCACCAGCCGCAAATCAGAAAACCCAAAGTTCGTCATTGCGCGCGCAGCCGCGCCAACGTTCAGAGGATTCCTCGTCCGGACAAGGACAACGCATAGCCGGCTGGATTCTGTCTCCGTGAGACCCGGCATTTCAGCCCGCACTTGTCACCGGTCTTACTGCCGGTCGCTGCGGCGTCGGACAGCATCCCGGCTCGCAATGGGCCATCACCGGCGTGGTTGAATGCTCCAGGATCATTCTGCGCACCATGCTTGCGATTAGCGGATGTGCGCCCGCTGTTCCCGCTCGCACCATCTGCAAACCGATCTCATCGCACAAAGCCCGAGCCTCGGTGTCCAGATCGTAGATCACCTCCATGTGATCGGAGATGAAGCCGATCGGACAGAGGATGACCTGGCGCGCCCCGGCTGCATGCTGTGTGCGCAAGTAGTCGCAAATATCCGGCTCAAGCCATGGCTGTGACGGCGGACCGCTGCGGCTCTGGTACACAAGCGCCCAGTGCCTCATTCCGCAGGCCGCCGCTACCTTCTCGCTGGCGAGTTCCAGCTGTCGAACATAGGGCGAGCTTTCCGCCATGCTGACAGGAATACTATGAGCGGTGAAGATGAGCTGTTCCGGATCCGGTAGCTGTTGCATCGCCGCACGCACCCGCTCTGCCATAACTTCAATGAACTCGGGAAGATCATGAAAGTTGTTGAGCTTCTCAACGGTCATCTCCGGCGCGCTCGCAGCCTCCAGTGCAGTCGCAATGTCTCGCCGGTATTGCCGGCATCCGGAGTACGACCCAAAAGCCGACGTCGCCAGCGCCACGGCATTGCGAATGCCTTCCTGGTGCATCTGGCGAATCGTGTCGCCGATCAGCGGATGCCAGTTTCTATTGCCCCAGTAAATCGGCAGCTTAAGTTCATGTGCGGCAAAATCCTGCTCCAATGTCGCGATAAGTGCCCGGTTTTGATCGTTGATCGGACTTCGTCCGCCAAAGTGGTAATAGTGCTCCGCTATTTCGAGCATTCGCTCCCGAGGGACGTTTTTTCCGCGCAACACGTTTTCCAGGAAGGGAAGAACGTCCTCACGCTTCTCCGGACCGCCAAACGAAATCACCAGCAGGGCATCGAACGGGGGCATAAGCAAATCATTCTAACTGGCCCGCGCCGCCGATCTGGGATCGCTGCCGGCATGGTGACGTCGAAGCCACTGCACGAAGCTTCCGTCTCTGTGTTCATCAGTACCCGTCTATGGTCTGATCTCCTGATTCGTCTTCAGGTCAATTCGCGGGCCCGACTGGTCTTCCGATTTACGGCGATTCCGGCGATTGCGCGCGATTCCGGCGATCTTCCCTCAGTGCTCCTCTGTGCCTCTGTGGTAAATAGTTTACGTTCCGGTAAACCTTAGAGGGGGTGCCCCCTATTTTTTTCAGCTTTCACAGAAAACAAAGCTACTTAGCCGGTTTCGACCCTTGGGTCACGCCGAGTTCGCCCTTGGGTCACGCCGCAATTCCCTTGGGTCACCCAACGTTTTTCTTGGGTCACCCAAGCGTCTAAACCGCTTCCGCAAAAGTGTTCGGGTTTACCATCTCGCTAACAGTCCGAAGGTGAGCCGAGGGCCAATGGCTAAGGGCTAACGGCCAAGGGCCAAGCTGCTATTCAGTTTTTAAAGATCGTGTGCCGCTCGCGCGGCAATTCCCCTGAGGAAATCTCCCTATATTAGCCCTATGTTCGTTCCCAAAGCAACAGCGAAAGAGGCCAGCACTGCCGGAGCCAGAAGTACCTCAGAGAGTAGGAAAACCGCCTACCAGCTCACGGCCTCCGCTCACATCTCTCTGCTCCCCTGTAGAGCCAACATCCTTGGTCGTGAAGCAGGGTCGAACCATGGGCGCCCTGACTAACAACACGGGAGGGCTGTTGACTTCGTGCTGTGATCTTGGTCACTGCGGCGATGAAGGCGGCGTACTCGAATAAAAGAAGGATCAGGTCATGCGTTCCCGCAACACAAACACCGCTATTTCGAATGTATTGCTCCCCACCGACTTTTCCGATGAATCGGCCCAGGCTGTGGATTGCGCTCGCAGTCTGTGCGACTGGTACGGCTCAAAGCTGTATGTAGCACATGTGATGGATCTGTTCCCCTTCTCATTGCGAACCGATCCAGAAGCAAGCATCAAAATCAAGCGGATTCGTCAGCAAGCAGATGCCGAGATGAAAGCGTTCGTTCTTGAACATCATCTAACGGGAACAATCTCAGCCACCGCACTGCTCGCCGGAGAACCATCTGTAGCCATCGAAAAATTTACAACAAAACGGGAAATCGACCTCATTGCAATCGGCAGCAAGGGCGAGCAGGGACTGAACCGTCTATTCCAGGGCTCGGTTGCCGAAGAAATCTTTCGCACTGCTCATTGCCCGGTCATCGTTGTGGGTCCCAAAGCCAGGATTCGCATGGATGTGGGTGGATTCACGAAATTGCTGTTCGCAAGCGATTTAAGCCCCATCTCCAGAGCTGCTGTTCCGATGATTGAATTCCTGCTGAACAGAAATCCTTCAGCGACTGCGCTCCTTGTGCACTTTCTGGATGAAGAGAGTGAGAACGTGATCGTCCGCCATGACACGCGGGTGCGCATCGAGCGCCAACTGGTGGAGATCATCAGCCCAGAGTTGCGCTCGCGTGTGGAAGCAGCAGTGGAGATGTCCCCGGCGCCCGATGATGGCATGATCGATATGGTTGAGGGCCGCGCGGCCGATTTGCTGGTTCTGGGGGTGCGTTCCGGCGGCGCTTTTACCAGGGCGGCAACGCATGGCCTTTGTGCAAAGACTCCGCGCGTGATCTCAGAAGCGCTTTGCCCCGTTCTCACGATTCGAGGGGAGTGATAAATCGCCAGCGGAGCTCGGAGAGGAGACGTAGTGATCGAGCGCAGAAATGCGGCGACCCTCGCGCTTGTTCTCGCGGCAACACTGGCATTGTACGGGTGTTACCTGTTGTTTCGTCCCTACGTCACATCCATCTTCTTTGCCTGCGTAGTCGCCATCATCTTCCAGCCCGTCCATAGCAGGGTCAGGCGCTTTTTTCCTTTCCCCAATCTCAGCGCTGCCGTAAGCACCCTGCTGACTTTATTGTTTTGCTTTGTGCCTTTAACTTTTCTTCTGATCGCTGTTAGTAACGAGCTTGCCGACCTCTACCATTCGCTTTCGAACAGAAGTGGAGGCACCAGGGGCATCATCGCCGCCACTCTGCCGTCACTGGACAGAATCACTGATTGGGTCGGGCGACGCTTTGGCCTGCCGCATGTAGATCTTCAGCAGATCGCGCTGCGCCAGCTCGAGGGCCTCAGCAGTTCATTGACGCGATTCGGGGCCATGCTTGTCGGTAATGCGTTCTCATTCATTCTCAATTCGATGATGGCAACCGTCATTCTGTTCTTTCTGTATCGTGATGGCGACGAGGCCGTCTCCAGGATCAGAATGGCATTGCCATTCCGGCAGGATCAGATGACAGCGCTGCGCACACGCATCAGTTCCACGATAACGGCGACTTTTTACGGAGGCGTCGCTGTTGGCGCTCTCCAGGGCACACTGACCGGCCTTACGTTCTGGGTGCTTGGGCTCGAATCCCCGGTCCTCTGGGGCGTTGTTACTGCATTCTTTTCACTGGTGCCGGTGATTGGTTCGGCCGCAGTTTGGGTTCCCGCTTCCATTGTCTTGTTACTGACAGGGCACGTGCTCAAGGGCATCCTGCTCCTGGTCGTCGGCGCATTGATCATAGGAACTGTCGACAACATAGTGCGGCCCCTGATCGTCCGCAAGAGCGTCCGAATGCACATGCTGCTGGTCTTCTTTTCCTTGCTGGGCGGCCTGCGGGCGTTTGGTGTCCTGGGTCTCTTTGTCGGACCCGTGATCCTCTCAATAACTGCGGCGCTGCTGGGCATGTTGCAACAGGAACTTGACGCCGGGAGTCGGCCTGGGACTATGGCCGATTCCCGGGCAAAGATTTCCGATGCGGGTGCCGCTTGAATCGAAGTCACAGCGGACCTGAGGGGCTACTGTTCGAGCAAAGCTTTTTTACCCGAACTTCTTCAGCCGCCTCTCGGTTCCAATCGCGCGTTGTTCTCTTGCAATATCTGACAGAAGATCTCTTTTGACAATTTGTAACTGCGTTCCCTCCATTCGAATCCAGCCGCAGCGTCGAAATCGCGCAAAAACGCGGGAAACAGTTTCACGCGTGCTCCCAATCAGCTGGCTAATCTCTTCGTGGGTCAGGCCCATGCGGATATACGTCTGATTCGCTGCGCCCATATCTCGTGACCATCTGAGGAGAAAATGAGCCAACCGGGCTGGGATCGAGGCAGCATATCCTGCTCGCCGGACCCTGCTGTACGCAGATTTGCATCTCCTGCTGAGTTGCTGCGCAACTCTCATCCGAAAGGTGTCATCCTGCCGCATAAGACCCTGAAAATCCCTTCGCGTGATGAAATACGCCATGGTTGGTTCCATTGCCTCCACTGTGGTGGCGTAAGCAGTGCCGGCGAGCATGGGTTCGAGTCCAACCAGATCTCCTGGCATTGAAATCCGCAGGATCGCCGTCTTTCCATGTTGCGATATGAAATACTCCTTCGCTCGACCAGTGCAGATGCAGAAGACGCCGGAAGCTGGGTGGCCCTCCAGACACAGCCTCGCGCCTCGAGAGTAATGAACGGGTGTAAAAGGCGCACCCGACTCATCAGTGCCAATTAATTGAAGATTGTGATCGAGCATTGTTGTTTGATCGACAGGGAACGGTGCTGAATGAACTACGCTTAACATGGTCGAAGCCTCCTGCTGCCGGTTCGGCAGCGACTCTGAGCAGTCGCTACGAGCGAGAGCGTCTCTCAGGCGGTTGGGTTGCGGAGTGACTTGGTGCTCTGAGGGGCGTCTAGGATCCCTTGGCTAACACAGGAGCGGTGAAGACACTTCAGACACGGCCCAATGTGGCGCACTTATGCTCCACTGATAAACGTGGGGCGTGAGCACCATTTGGTGAGAAGTGTGTCCAATGACTGGCAATGAAAGCTGGAGGCCATGACCTGGGACTAACCTGGAATGGGGTATGTCAAGGAGTGGGTGGATGACGATGACAATAAGAAGGAACAGCAGGCCGGCGGAGATGATTTGCTTCTGTCGTGTTGGCCAAC
>DATAEJ010000007.1:0-22913 GCA_036258095.1 Candidatus Angelobacter sp.
CCACGACCATGATGAGGTCGTAGGAACTCTGGGTGAGGCTCCGGAGGTCACGCAGGTGGTGGGGAGCGCTGCCGAGGTCGAGCACCTGCAGATCCCTGATCCCACGCGCGTTGCGTACATAACGCAGACCACATTGAGTCTGGACGAGACTAAAGACGTAATTGACGCGTTGCGCAAGAAATTTCCCCTGATTGAAGGGCCGCACGCGCAAGACATTTGCTATGCAACCCAGAATCGCCAGACCGCGGTGAAGGATGTTGCACATCAGGCCGAGTTGCTGCTGGTGGTGGGTTCCGAGAATAGCTCGAACTCGAACCGGCTGGTTGAAGTCTCCACAAATCTGGGGACCGATTCCTACCTGATCGATGCGGCAAAGGACATCAGGCCGGAGTGGCTTACTGAGATCAAGACGGTGGCTCTGACGGCCGGTGCATCTGCTCCCGAAGTGCTGGTGGAGCAGGCAGTGGAGGTTCTCAAGGGACACGGTTTCACCAACATTCGCGAGGTGGAGGTCATGCCGGAGAATGTCCGGTTCGGCCTGCCACCCGAAATCGTGGAGGCAATCGCGGCAGCTCCTGCCGCATCGGGGGACTAGCCTATGAGTACGAAGTCTGACGGGCATCCCGCACAGATGCTGTTTGGAAAGATCGATGGAATGCTCGGCCGCGTAAGCAGCGGCATTGGGAAAGCGCGCGATTTTCTGTTCAGCCGCCAACATGAGGACGGCTACTGGTGCGGCGAGCTCGAAGCTGATACCACGCTCGAATCGGACTACATCGCAATCCACACTCTGCTGGGTACCGGCAGCAAGCAGCGCATGGAGCGCGCCGTGCCGGAGATCATTCGTCACCAGAATGAAGACGGTGGCTGGCCTATTTACGCGGGCGGTCCTTCAAACATCAGTGCCTCTGTCAAGGCATACTTTGCCCTGAAACTGATGGGCATGAGCGCCGAGCATCCTGTACTCGAACGTGCACGTAAGCGCATCCTGGAGATGGGCGGGGTCACGGAGTGCAACACGTTTACCAAGATTTACCTGTGCTTCCTTGGCCAGTATGACTGGGAGGCCGTCCCGGCGGTTCCACCGGAAATCGTGCTTTTCCCGAATTGGTTCTGGTTCAACATTTACGAGATTTCATCGTGGTCGCGCGCCATCCTGGTGCCGCTTTCAATCTGTTATGCGAAGAAGCCGCTGAAGAAAATTCCGGCGGAGATGTGCATTGACGAGCTGTTCGTCGGCGGCCGCCACGGCAAGCACCTGCACCTGCGCTGGACGCAGAAGACCATTACATGGCGCAACTTCTTCCTTGTACTGAACGGCCTGGTGCATTTCTGCGAACGGTTCCATATTCGTCCGCTGCGCAAGGTGGCGTTGCGTGAAGCAGAGGATTGGATGCTGGCGCGCTTTGAAAAGTCGGACGGTCTGGGAGCGATCTATCCCGGCATCCTGAATTCGATCATCGCGCTCAAGTGCCTTGGGTACTCGAACGACGATCCCCAGGTGATTCGCGCGCTCGACGAGTTCGAGAAGCTCGGCATCGACGAGCCTGGGATACCGGATCACTCGGAGCCGACGTTCCGCATGCAGCCCTGCATGTCGCCGGTGTGGGACACCGCGTACGCCTTGTTTGCGCTGGGAGAAGCGGGTGTCTCGCGCAAAGACCCGCGGATGCTCAAAGCCGCTGATTGGATCCTCAGCAAGGAAGTGCGCAGCAAGGGCGACTGGGCGGTGAAGGTTCCGAATACGCAGCCGGGCGGCTGGTACTTTGAATTCAATAACGAGTTCTATCCAGACGTTGACGACTCAGCGATGGTGCTGCTCGGGCTGGACAAAGTTGATAACCCCCGCGAGCGCTTTCAGCACGAGGTCTCCGAGCGGGCAATCGAGTGGATTTTCGCCATGCAGTGCAAGAACGGCGGCTGGGCATCCTTTGACAAGGACAACACGCGTATGGTGTTCCAGCATATTCCCTTCGCTGATCACAACGCCATGCTCGACCCGCCGACCGTTGACATTACGGGACGCGTGCTGGAGATGCTGGCCGCGTACGGTTATACGAAAGACGACCGACGGATCCAGAAAGCCATCAAGTTCCTGATCAGTGAGCAGGAACCCGATGGATCCTGGTTTGGACGATGGGGAGTGAATTACGTCTACGGGACCATGCTCGTTCTACGCGGTTTGCAGACAATAGGCGTGGACAATCATGAGCCATACGTGCAACAGGGCGCCGAGTGGCTGCGCATGGTGCAGAACGCTGATGGCGGATGGGGCGAGACCTGCGGCTCGTATGACGATTCCACGACGCGCGGAATCGGACCGAGCACGCCATCGCAGACAGCGTGGGCGATCATGGGGCTGCTGGCGGCGGGAGATACCCGCAGCGAGTCAGTGCAGCGTGGTGTGATGTACCTGCTGGAGACGCAGAATGAAGATGGCTCCTGGGATGAGGATCAATACACGGGAACAGGCTTCCCCCGGGTCTTCTACCTGGCTTATCACCTTTATCGCGATTACTTCCCGCTCATAGCGCTGGCTAACTACGAACGCGAGTTTTCGGCGCTGGAGCAAGAAGGAAGCGTGGGGTACGCTCGCGGTTGACGAGATGAAAGAGAACAGCACAGGCAGGAGTGCTTGTGCCACATAAGTTTGTAAGGAGATAGATTTTGCCGGTACCCATTTCCCAGATGTGGACAGTTGCGAGCTATGTGGTGAAACAGAAGCTTGCGCGTCGTGAACGGTATCCGCTGGTCCTCATGCTGGAACCATTGTTCCGCTGTAACCTGGCTTGCGCCGGCTGCGGCAAGATTCAGTATCCCGCGCACATCCTGAAGAAGGAACTGACGCCGGAAGAGTGCTTCAAAGCGGTGGAAGAGTGTGGCGCGCCCATGGTGAGCATTCCAGGCGGCGAGCCGTTGATGCATTCGCAGATCGATGAGATCGTGGGAGGCCTGGTAGCGCGTAAGAAGTACATTTACCTGTGCACGAACGCGCTGCTGCTGAAAGAGAAGCTCCACCTGTTTAAGCCGAGCAAGTACCTGACTTTTTCTGTTCACGTTGACGGTGAGCGTGATCACCACGACTTTTCGGTGTGCCGCGAGGGCGGTTACGATCAGGCAATCGAAGGCATGAAGGAAGCTTTAAAGCGCGGCTTCCGCGTTACTACGAACACCACGCTGTTCGACGGCGCCGATCCCAGCAGCGTACGCGCTCATTTTGACCAGATGATGGAGCTCGGGGTCGAGGGCATGATGCTTTCGCCGGGCTACTCTTATGACAAGGCTCCAGACCAGAAGCACTTTCTTGGTAAGGCGCGGACGAAGCGGCTGTTCCGGGCGATCCTTTCGAACCGGAAATCGAGCTGGCAGTTCAATCAGTCGCCGCTGTTCCTGGAATTCCTGATGGGCGAGCGGCATTATGCCTGCACACCCTGGGGCATGCCGACTTACAACATTTTTGGCTGGCAAAAGCCCTGCTACCTTTTGCAGGACGGCTATGCAGAAACTTTCCAGGAGCTTATGGAAGCGACTGCCTGGCATGAGTACGGTACAGAATCAGGGAATCCGCGCTGCGCGAACTGCATGGTCCATAGCGGCTATGAAGCGTCTGCTGTAAATGAGACCTTCAGCTCTCTTCGCGGTCTGCTGGCGACGGCGCGCGCTACTTTGTTTACGTATCACAAGGATGAGGCAGCGGCAAGGCTCCTGGACGAACCCGTGCGTCCGGTGCACAGCTACAATCCGCTGGTGCAGATCCAGGAAGCCTCCAGCGAGCTTGAGGAAACCCGGGCATGAGTGACCAGCAGGCCAACGCAGCACGATTCGAGCAACTGGAAGTCGTCCCCGGATTCGAAAAGCAAAAATTGGAAGGCTGGGTTCCTGCGGTTGCCTCTGAAGAAGAGCTCCGGCAGGCGCTGGAAAAGGCGTTCGATTATCGCGGCGATGTGATCATCACGCGCAAGGACGGATCGAAGGTTGAAGGTTACATCTTTGATCGCCGTACCGGGAAGACGCTGAGGGACTCGCAGGTGCGTCTCTATCCCAAGGATTCCAATCAAAAGGTGTCCGTCGCATATTCCGACATTGCAGCGTTGTCGTTTTCGGATCGTGATCCCGCTGCCGGCAAGAGTTGGGAAGCGTGGGTCCGGAAGTACTGGGAGAAGAAAGCTGCCGGCGAGAAGAATATCGGGATTGAGGCAGAGAAGCTGGAGTAGTTCCTTCAGATCCCGAGCGAAGCGGCTTGCGATAAGTGCGCCAATCCCCTGAATCCTTCAGACTTAATAGGGTCCCTCGCTGTATAGGGTCCCTCGCTGTGCTCGGATTAAGAACGAAAGCATGAAAGCATTCGTTACAGGAGCCACAGGCTTTGTCGGCAGCCATGTTGCCCGCCTTCTGGCGGAGCAGGGCGCTGACTTGCGCCTGCTGGTGCGCGAGAGCAGTCGCAGAGAGAACATCGCCGATCTGAAGGCTGAAGTTGTCACAGGCGACTTGCGCCGGCCGGAGTCGCTGCGAACGGCAATCCTGGGATGCGAGTATGTGTTTCATGTCGCGGCCGACTATCGCATCTGGGTGCGGGATCCTGAACAGATGTATAAGGCCAACGTGGAGGGGACGCGAGCCATCATCGATGCTGCGCTGGCTGCAGGTGTTCGCCGCGTAATCTACTGCAGCTCTGTTGCGACTATGGGCTTCACCGAATCCGGCGAGATCGTGGACGAAGCCACGCCGGTTTCGCTTGATGAGATGGTGGGTCCATACAAGCGTTCTAAGTTCATGGCCGAGCAGATTGCGCTTGAAGCCGGACGTTCGACCGGCAAGGTTGTGGTGGTGAATCCCACAACTCCGATTGGTGAGCGTGATCTCAAGCCTACGCCGACGGGCCGCATCATTCTCGATTTTCTCAAACGCAAGTTTCCAGCGTATGTCGATACTGGCCTGAATCTGGCTGATGTGAAGGAAGTGGCCCGAGGGCACTTGCTGGCCATGGAGAAGGCGCGGACCGGAGAGCGTTACATCTTTGGTGGAGAGAACCTGACGTTGAAGCAGATTCTCGACAAACTTGGGGCACTTACGGGTCTTCCTTCGCCGACCATGAAAGTTCCGCATGCGGTGGCGATGGGCTTTGCCGCCTTCGATCAGTTCTTCACCGGAGTGGTGATGGGCAGGGAGCCGCGCGCCACGATCGATGCGGTGAAGATGGGCCGCAAAAAAATGTTCGCTTCTTCAGCAAAGGCCGAGCGTGAACTCGGATATCACGTGCTGCCCGTTGAAGATGCGTTGCGTCGTGCCGTGGAGTGGTTTCGTGCGCAAGGTTACGTTCAGCCGATCAAGCAGATGACGGCGGTGCAGGCATGAGGTGCCGAATCGCGGTGATTGCCGCCATGGAGCGGGAACTCAAGCCGCTGATCCAGGGCTGGGCGCTGAATACGATCCGCATCGGTGAACGGTCGCTGCTTTGTTATGAGCGGAATGACGTGGTTGCGATTTTTTGCGGCATGGGTCGGGAACGCGCGGAGCAGGCAGCGCGGGCTGTGGTTGAGCAATACCGTCCGCAGATACTGGTTTCAGCCGGAGTTGCCGGTGCCCTGATCCGGAGCCTGAAGCCAGGAAGCATGGTGCTGCCCAACGTGATTGTGGATGCTGCGACGGGAGTGGAGTATCGCTGCGAGGTGGGCGGAGATGTGGTGGGCGGTGGCGTTCTGGTGACGACCTTTGAAATTGCCAACACAAGGTCAAAAGCCGAGCTTGTGGATTGTTTCCACGCTCTGGTCGTGGATATGGAAGCTGCGGCGATCGCAAAGGTCGCCATGGAGAGCGGCCTGTGGTTCCGTTGCGTGAAGACAATTGCTGACGAATTCGAGTTCGCGATGCCTCCTTTGGCGCCCTTCGTCGACTACGAAGGGTACTTTGATGAAGCCAGATTCGCGCGATGGATCGCCGTGCGCCCGCGGCACTGGCTCCCAGTGATCAGGCTGGCGCGCGATACGGGCAAAGCGGTCCGCGCCTTATGTGACTGGCTGGACAAGAACCTGGGCGAGAACCTGCAGGCAGCCAAAGTTGTTACACTTAATGGAGCGGAGTACTTGAAGAACTAATGCATACGGCCACTCAACCGGACGCCAGATCACGATTCACAATTGGTTCATCCATGCGCGCAGCGGTGTATCGCGGGAAGAATGACGTGCGTGTGGAAACTGTGGATGTGCCGGGGGTTGGGCCGGGTGAAGTTTTGATTCGTGTGCATACGTGCGGGATATGCGGGACTGACCTGAAGAAGATCGCCACAGGATCACACTCCGCTCCGCGAATTTTCGGCCATGAAACGGCAGGGCAGATTGTCGCCACGGGTGAAGGCGTCATCGGGTTTGCACCTGGCGACCGCGTGATGGTGTTTCATCACATTCCGTGCGGTAACTGTTACTACTGCAAGCACAAGGTCTTTGCTCAATGTCCGGTGTACAAGAAGGTTGGCGCGACGGCAGGATTCGAGCCGAGTGGTGGTGGCTTTGCGGAATATGTGCTGGTCAGGGACTGGATCGTGCGCAAGGGCCTGGTGAAGATTCCCGACCACATTTCTTACGAGCAGGCATCATTCATTGAGCCGGTCAACACTTGTATGAAGGCAATGGAAACGCTCCGCTTGCAATCCGGAGAAACCGTGCTGGTAATCGGGCAGGGCCCGATCGGGATCATTCTGGCCGTGCTCGCGTGCCGGGCTGGTGCGACCGTGGTAACTTCCGATTTGTATCCGCAACGCCTTAAAATGAGCGAGAGTTACGGGTTGCGCTACAACGTAAGCGCCTCACAGGGCGACCCGATGCAGCTTGTGCGTGAGATGACCGACGGGCGCGGCGCTGATGCGGTGATCGTCGCGACAGCAGGCAACAGTCTGATCCGGCCCGCGATTGACGCGGCGCGTCCCGGCGGGCGGGTGATGCTATTTGCGCAAACGCAGCGTAGTGAGGTTGCGATTGATCCCGCGGCGGTTTGCGTTGATGAGAAGACCCTGATGGGTTCTTACAGCGCATCTGTGGACCTGCAGGAAGAGAACGTGAGGCTGGTCTTCAGTGGCGAAGTTGATTTTGCGCGCCTGGTCACGCACCGTTTTCCGCTGGAGCAGGCGGTTGAGGCATTGCATCTAGCCTCGCACCCGGGGCCGGAGTCACTCAAGGTTGTCATTCAACCTGGAATGGGGTGGGAAAACAGTTGAAAGCACAGATGACTGCGGCAGTCCTCTACGGCAAGGAGGACGTGAAGATCGAAAAAGTTCCAGTTCCCACCCTGGAACGCGGAGAAGTGCTGGTAAAGGTCAATGTGGCACTGACTTGCGGCACGGACCTGAAGGTATTCCAGCGCGGCTATCACGCTCGCATGATTGTACCGCCTGCGCTGTTCGGACACGAGCTTGCTGGAGTGATTGAACAGGTTGGGCCAGGCGTGCGCGACTTCAAGCACGGTATGCGCGTGGTAGCGCTGAATTCTGCGCCCTGCGGTTCTTGCTTCTACTGCCTCAAGCATCAGGAAAACCTGTGCGAAGACCTGCTGTTCAATAACGGTGCATACGCGGAGTACATCAAGATTCCGCGGCGTATTGTAGAAGCCAATATGCTCGCCATGCCGGACGATGTGACGTTCGAATCGGCCGCGATGACGGAACCACTGGCGTGCGCGCTACGTGGCTTGCAGGAAACTGGAGCCGACATCGGCGATACCGTGACTGTGATTGGAGCCGGACCGCTTGGGTTGATGCTGGTGCAGGTCGCGAAGCTTACCGGGTGCAAGGTGATTGCCGTGGTGAAGCGCGATGAGCAAGTTGCGGCGGCGAGACATTTCGGCGCGGATGAAGTTGTCCAGACGATCAAAGTGAAGGACCCCGTGGCTGCGGTGGTAGGAGTAACGGAAGGGCGGGGATCCGACATTGTGATTGAAGCTGTGGGTCGTCCACAGGCGTGGCAATGGTCGGTTGACATGGTTCGGCGAGGAGGCGTGGTGAACTTTTTTGGAGGGTGTGCCAGCGGAACCAAAGTCGAACTTGATACAAACCGGTTGCACTACTCCGAGCTGACGCTGAAAGCCACCTTTCATCACACGCCGCAGACGGTGCGCAAGGCCTTCGCGCTGATCGCTGAGAAGAACGTAAAGAGCACTGATTACGTCACAGGTGAGGCGCCGCTTTCCAAACTGAAACAGGTGCTACAGCAGATGCTCGACCGCGGAAGCCAGATCAAGACCGCGATCATTCCGGGACATTGATCGGCAGAAAGACAGCCAATCGAGCCTGCAACCAGTCTGACCGCCGAACGAAATAGCATCGCAGAAGCAGCACATTGCGGCGACAAGCGGACCAAAGTCAACAATCAAAGCTAAAATGTAGGCCAGAATGGCAGCTTCACCTGACAACACGGGACCCATTAGGACCGCTGCCGCAGGCTGGCAGGCACTGCCGGACTCGTACCGCTTTCCCGACGCGCCTCCTTCGCTTGAGGAAGCGCGTGCCTACTGTGAGCGGCTGGCCAAGACTCACTACGAGAATTTTGCAGTCGCCACATGGTTTCTTCCGGCGAGGCTGCGCCAGCATTTTTATAACGTATATGCCTATTGCCGGATTTCAGACGATCTCGGCGACGAGGTTGGAAACGCGGAGCAATCGCTGGAATTGCTGGATTTGTGGGAAGCCGAGTTGAATGCCTGTTATGCAGGATCTCCGCGACATCCAGTCTTTGTCGCGCTGGCGGAGACGGTAAAACAATGCGAGATCCCGAGGCATGAGTTTTCTGATCTGCTGATCGCGTTCCGGCAGGACCAGTCCATCACGCGGTTCGAGACATTCGATGACGTTCTCGGCTATTGCCGGTATTCCGCTAATCCCGTAGGGCATCTGGTGCTGTATCTGTGCGGGTATCGCGACGCGGAAAGGCAGCAGCTTTCAGATTACACCTGTACTGCGCTGCAGCTGGCGAATTTCTGGCAGGATGTGACCGTGGATTACGGGAAAGGCCGCATTTACCTGCCGCTCGAAGATTTGCGCCGCTTCAGTGTAAGCGAACAGGTAATTGCCGAGCGCCGCACGACCCCTGAGTTTTTAGAACTCATGAAATTTCAGGTGCAGCGCGCGCGTGAGTGGTTTGACCGGGGGGTGCCGCTCGTGAAGAAGGTCAACAAGGAGCTGGCTATTGATCTTGAGTTGTTTACGCGAGGCGGGCAGGAAATTCTGAATGCAATCGAGCGCCAGGGCTATGACGTATTGCGTGCGCGGCCGGTGATTTCAAAATCGCGCAAGCTGATGCTGGTGCTGCGTGCGGCGGCAGGCAAGCTCCTGTGACCCATCATCAACTCAGCCATGCTTATGCCGTATGTCGTGGTGTTGCGCGCCGCGAAGCCAAGAACTTCTATTATGGTTTCCTGGTGCTGCCGGCGGAGAAACGCAACGCGTTCTGCGCCGTCTATGCGTTCATGCGGCACGCCGACGACATTTCCGACGACCCCGCGCTCGACCACGATCAAAAGCGGCAGAAGCTGGGCGAGTGGCTGGATGCGGCACGCCAGGTGTTTTCAGGGCGACCGACTGACGATCCTGTATTAATGGCTGTGGGTGATGCGCAGCAAAAGTTCAAAATCCCCGCGGAGTTATTTGAGAAGCTCGTTTACGGCACGAGCATCGATCTAGATATCCCAGCTCCCACAGGCGGGTCGCCTGCGATGCTTTGTAATACATTCGAAGATCTGAAGCAGTACTGTTATCACGTGGCCTCGGTCGTGGGGCTGGTCTGCATTCGGATCTTTGGTTACGAAGATAAGAAGGCCGAGTTTCTGGCGGAAGATTGCGGGCTGGCGTTTCAGCTGACCAATATCGTTCGCGACGTAAAAGAAGATGCGGGGCTCGGCCGTATCTACTTTCCACGCGAAGACCTGGATCGCTTCAACCTGAACGAGGAGAACTTTGCCCCTGTCAAACTGGCCGACCCCGCACAGGGACAGGCGCTTCGTCCCGCGCTGGAGTACGAAGCCGATCGAGCAAGGAAATACTATGAATCGGCGCAATGGCTGATGGAACTTATCCACGAAGATAGCCGCGCCGCGCTGTGGGTATTGGTAGAGATTTACAGCCGGCTGCTCAAGAAGATCTCCGAGCGTAATTATGATGTTTTTACCGAGCGCGTCCGGCTGACCACATGGGAGAAAATGATCGTGCTGGCGCGTGGCTTCTGGCTGCGCATTGCATGAGCAGTTCTGTGGTACCAACGAGTGTTGCTGTCATAGGCGGCGGTGTGGCCGGCCTTTCCGCGGCGTGCGCGCTGGCCGATGCGGGCCTGCAGGTCACGTTATTTGAGCGTAGGCCATACGTTGGCGGACGAGCCTCGTCTTATCTCCATCCCGGAACCGAAGAAGTCATTGACAACTCGCAGCACGTGCTGTTCGGGTGCTGCACCAATCTGATCAACTTCTACAAGACGCTCGGAGTTGACGGGAAGATCCGCTGGTTCGATGCCTTCAACTTTATTCAGCCGGGCGGCCGGCTGACAACCTTTCGTCCAGCCGCATTCCTGCCTGCGCCGCTGCATTCCGTTCCCGCATTCATTCGCTCTCCGCTGTTCACGCCTCAGGACAAGATCGCAATCGGGCGCGCCATGTCAGCGATGACGAAACCTCTCCGTAATGGTGCGGATGAAGACTGTCTGGCGTGGCTTCGCCGCCACGGCCAGACCGAGCAGGCTATTCGCCGCTTCTGGGAGCCCGTGTTGTTCAGCGCGCTGAATGAAGATCTGGACAAGGCTTCGGTGCGCTATGCAATCAAAGTCTTCCGCGAGCTTTTCCTGAACACCGCCTTTGGCGGCAACATGGGAGTTCCAGCGCTGCCGCTATCCGAGTTGTATGGACACGCGATTGAGTACATTCGCGCGCGTGGCAGCAACGTTCGATTGCGGGACTCGGTGATTCGGATCGAGCCGCGCGACAAGGGCATAACGCTGACAACCAGCTCGGCGCAACATGTGTTTGATTTTGCTGTGCTCGCTGCACCTTATCACAGCTTATCTTCATTGCTGCCCAACGATGCGCCGGGCGATGAATTGAGACGGAAGCTGGAGCATTTCCACTCTTCGCCAATCACGGCCATTCACCTGTGGTTTGACCGTGAGGTCACTTCGCTGCCTCATGCTGCGCTGCTGGACCGGACCATCCAATGGATGTACCAGAAATCAAAGCTGCAGCGTCGCAGCGCAACAACCGGCAGCTATGTGGAATTGGTCGTCAGCGCGTCGAAGTTACTCCTCGAAAAATCTCGCGAGGAAATCATTGAACTCGGCACGCGCGAATTCGCTGAGTTCTTTCCTGCGGCCAGGATCGCAAAGTTAGTGAAAGCTGCTGTGACCAAAGAAGTGCATGCGACGTTTTCTGTGGCGCCCGGCCTCGACGAGCATCGTCCTGGTGCTAAAACAGGCTGGCCGCGAATGTTCCTCGCAGGCGATTGGACAGCAACAGATTGGCCAGCGACCATGGAGGGCGCAGCGCGCAGCGGCTATCGTGCTGCCGAAGCGCTTACAGTTGAAATCGGACAGCCAAAAAAGTTCCTTGTGCCTGATCTGCCTGCCAGCGGACTCATGCGTTCAAGATGAGAATGAATTAGTCCTTACGATCACCGTGACATGCCATGTCAATCACCACTGAGCTGGCAAGGATAAGAACGTCGTCTTCTCCTGGTTCCACCTGAACACCATAAGTATCGGCCACTGCGAACCACTCTTTGGAAACCCGCGCCACTGTTTCGCCACCACGTTCAAACGCATATTGATGGTCCAGGAAGTCGCCTTTAGCTTGAAGATCATTGGGGCCAGGCAAGTCGATGTCGAAGGTGCAGGAGAAGAACGTAAACAGCTCTTTGCTGACGGTCGCCAGCACCTGGCCTGAGCGAGAAATCTCATACGTCGGCGCAAAACTGAGCAATCTCTGGCGGATATAGGCAAGTTCATTGCCTTGCATGTCTTGAAACGAAAGCTGGTTGCCAAGACTGAAGGCTTTGCCATCGACAAAAAAACGGTCCTGTCCCGAATCGTCCTGGATTACGAAGTCATCGCCCCACGAGAACAACTTCTGCTTCATGCGGTAAATCACGGCTCACACTCCAGAACAAAGTTGACTTACTGCGCCAGCAGCGCCACTCCCACGCAGACGAGTCCAGCGGCGATCCAGCGCCGGCGATCGACATTCTCATGAAGGAAGTACTTGGCCAGGATCGCAGAACAAATAAACGTCAGTGAAGCCGAAGCCGGCGCGACCAGGCTGGCATCGCCCCAGGAAAGCGCGGTGAGCAGCGCGAAGAAGCTGAAGATAAGGCAGGCCAGCGCGACCAGAAATGTCTTGTTGGTCGCAACGCGCGTGATTACTGCCAGCAGACCGCGTTTTGAGCGCAGCTCATCAAGATCGCCAATGCGCTTCATCGCCTTCGAGAGCAGCACATCACCCACGCTTGAAGCAATTACCACAGCGCCAATTGCGAGCCAGAGCCGAAGGTCGTTCATGCCGGATCCTCCGCCCCGGTGAGACTGTCGCTTCGTCGCGGCTCCGTAAGCGACGGCCCTCCCGAAACCAGCCCGACACCGCAGGTAATCATCAGCACGCCGGCCCAGCGCCAAAGGCTGACCGTCTCATGCAGGAAGTATGCAGAAAGAAGCGCGGTGACCACGTAGCCGAAGGCAGTCGCGGGGAGAACAAAGGTCAGATCAGCCCATGAAAGCGCGGTCAGATACGCATAAAAGAACCCGCCGAGGAAAAGTATCCCCAGCATGACCCACGGATTCATTACGGCGGAAAAAACATGGGTCCAGTTGCTCAATGCAATTGGACCCAGATCTTGCATGCCGCGTTTCAGCATCACGTCGCCGGTGCCATTGCAACACGCGATGGCGGCGTAGATAAGTACTTTCTTCAGCTTCACTCGGCGCTAGTCTCCGGCCACCTGCGCTGTAACCGTGTCTTCCTGGCGATTGCCGGCGTTGGCCTTCATCTCTTTCGCAGCGCGATTGCGTGCCGCACGCAGCTTCAGGAATGACTTGGCTTCTTTATAAAGCCGGCTGCGTTCCTGCGAGTTGAACGCCGCTTTGCGCACAATGCGGAACACCGCTTTCGGACGGAAATAATATTCGTCGTAGAACTTATGCACCATCTCCAGCACATGCTCGCGCGGCAGGCCCGGATACTGGATCTGCGCCACCTGATGGCCGCCATCGTCCACCATCCGCTCATTGCCGACGATGAAGCCATTCTGCTTGGCGAAGTCGTACATCTCGGTTCCCGGATACGCGTGGGCAATTGAAACCTGGATCGTCTCTACGTCGAGCTCCTTGGCAAAATCAATCGTGCGGCGAATCGACTCGCGGCTCTCGCCGGGCAGTCCGAGAATGAAATCTCCGTGCACCACCAGGCCAAGCTTCTTGGTGTCTTTGGTGAACTGGCGAGCGCGTTCCACGGTCGCGCCCTTCTTGATGTTCTTCAAAATCTGCGGATCGCCCGATTCATATCCCACAATCAGCAGGCGGCAGCCTGCTTCGCGTTGCGCTTTCAGCGTCTCGTAGTCGGTCGTTACGCGCGACGTGCAGCTCCACGTCAGGTTCAGCGGCTTGAGCTTCTGGCACAGCTCAACCGTGCGTGCCTTCTGGATGTTGAACGTGTCATCGTCAAAAAAGTATTCCTTCACCCACGGCCAGTATTCCTTCGCTTGCGCCATCTCGCGCGCCACAGAATCAGTAGAGCGCTTGCGCCACGGATGTCCACTGAGCGTCTGCGGCCACAGGCAGAAGGTGCACTGTGCCGGACAGCCGCGCGTCGTGTAGAGCGCAACGAATGGGTGCAGCAGGAAGGGCACGTTGTAACGCCGCACATCCAGGTCGCGATAGTAAACGTCCGTAACGTTCGGCAGCGCGTCCAGATCGGTCACGTCGCCGCGGTCAGGATTGTGGACCACTTTTCCGCTCGCGTCGCGATAGCTGATTCCCAGAATCTCGGAAAGCGGCTTGCCGTTGGCAAACTCCACGGTCGAATAATCGAACTCACGCCGGCACACAAAGTCGATCACCTTGCACTCGTTCAGGGAGCGCTCCGGCAGGGTGGTCACATGCGGCCCCACAAAAGCGATCTTCAGCTTCGGGTTGGCCTCTTTCATCTTGGTGACCAGCTTGATGTCGCCAGGGAACCCGGGCGTGGAGGTAAACAGAACCAGGAACTCGTACTGCTTGCCCAGTTCAATCGTCTCCTCCGCCGACACATGATGCGGGGGCGCGTCCAGCAGGCGCGAGCCCTCCAGCATGCCGGCCGGATAGGCCAGCCACACCGGATACCAGTAAGACTCAATCTCACGCGTGGCCGGCCAGCGCGAACTGGCGCCGCCATCAAAGTTTTCAAACGACGGGGGATTCAGGAATAGCGTTTTTAATGGCATGATCGTGAGTACCTATTCTAACATCCCACAAAGACTGCTAAATCCCAGAGAATCCAAGCGGTTACAGGTAACCAGTGAGTGGCGAAATGGTGCAGGGAACGGGGCTTCCGGGGAACCCCGGTAGTTCGGCTTTACCACGCGGAAGTTTGCTCCAGCTACACTGAACCAAGGCACCACCTCCGCTTCACCGGTTGCTGGCCTCCTCCAGAAGTCTTGGCTGAATACCCGAATTGGGTCTACGCGCTCAGCGAAGAAGGTCAACCCGGTCAGGATGAGACCGCCATCGAACCTGAACACCAGCAGCTTTACATCTCGTCTGACAGCTTTCACCGTTGCGACCGTCACATTTGGGAACGGCGATTCTTGTTTAGCCATCATCTCGATCGAAAACAATCTGCCGACTGCGTTGGATGGCTTTAATGGTCAGGACTGGTGGTCTTTGGAGCGAACCAAACTTGGATTGTGGCGACCGCCGAATGAAGGCTGGATGTCGGCAGCTGAGAGGAGACCCAGCTTCCAAAGAAAAGACCAGAACATCTTTCCTTTGCAAGTACGGTCCAAGTTGCTGTTTGCTGACGGCGCGCACCTCTCCTTTTCCGTTCACTAAAAAATTTTCTCCGCAGCCGGTCACTTTTTCGTCAACCCCACTCCGAAATGCGTGTGCCCCATCGTCCCCGTCATCGCCACCGGAACTTCTGCTCCGGCATCTTTCTTCTTGTAGAACGGATTCAGCAGCTTCAGAAATACTGACTTCACTCCCGTGGTCGCCTGCGAAAGTTTGGCATCCATACGCATCGTTCCGTGCAGGTTCACTTTCCTGTTCACCAGCGAGTAGCTGCCGGCCATATTCGCCGTAGCGCCCGGCACGCCAAATGTTAGCCCGGTGAAGTGAGCGACACCGTCAGCCAGGGTGACCTGACTGCGCAGATTTGAGAGCACCGGAGCCGGATCGCCATCCTCCATCTCCTTCTTGTCACCGCGTGCATGCGCGCTCAGCTTAGCCACATCCAGGTCCGTGTTCGGACTAGTAAACCGCGCCGGGTTGATATCAAAATTTCCCGTCAGCTTTACTCGTTCTTTGAACGGACGCTTCTCCGGCGGCAAGCTTGACCTCATCTCAAACGTGATCGGTCCGGTGATCGGCGATTTCGGCGCGTCGGAGAACAGCATCATCATGTCCTGCACTTCGCCTCGACCTCGCTTCACATTCAGCGCCACCGTTTTCGGCTTGCCCTTGATCTGCGCGTCTGCTTCCAACTCCAGGCTGCCGAGCTTTGCATTCAACCGCGGCAGCTCAACATCGCCGCTCGCCATATCCACGGTTCCGCGGAACTGTGTCGTCAGCGGAAACCGGTGACCACTTTGTTTCACGCCAAAATCGCGTGACTCGGTTTCGCCGCTGACGCTAAGCTTTGCCAGCGTGCCCTGAAATCGCCCCTGCGACGCAACTACGCCCATCAGCGCCTTGAACCCGCCAAGATCCAGCTCGCGGACCGTGTATTCGCCGGAGATCGGTGTGCTGCGGACCTGACCGCCCGCATCGCGCCACGGCCCAATCCAGCCACTCGATTCCACCTCCGCTTTCGGCAGCGGAACTGACAGTGCCACCTTGTAAGCCGAAGTCTTGCCACTACCAAGGTTCAGAAACCGCGCTCGATGCACCTTGAAAATCATCGCCTGCTCGCCCTTTTTATCAGGCGCCAGCTCCAGCACAGAGTTGTCGGCCTCCAGCTCGCCGATCGTCACGTTATTCTTTTTCCTGGGATCGCTTGGCTTCAGCTCAGCTCCTCCTGCTGGAATGTGAACCACGGCGCCCTTCGCGACGATCTTGCTGATGTGCTTCGCCAGCAGCGCCGCGTAGCTGGTCGTTATCGTTAGCTTCTGCACTCGAATCAGCGGCTCAACTTTCTGCGCACCTGGCAGCTTTGCCTGCGTCTGCTGCTGATAGAGCCGGACATCCTCTGCCACGCAGCCCGGCGGAAAATACGTGCTGTGAAATTTCCCGAACTCCACCCGTGCTGACGTCGCCCGTTCCAGCCGCCGGATCATGGCTTCACGGTCAAACGGCCATTTCAATGCGAGCAGGAAAACCAGAGCTCCCAAAATCGCGAGCAGCACCGCGCCGGCGATGGTCAGCCTGCGTGCTCTTCGGCTGGGTCGCTCGCCTGCTCGCGGGAATTGCGGCGGTGCATCAATCGTGGCCATCCTTCATTGGATGCGGCCTTGTTCGTCGTTCGTCGTTGCGCCGTGTGCCATAATCGCCTCCATGCCGGAACTGCCCGACGTGGCGGTCTATATCGAAGCACTCGAGCAGCGCACGCTCGGCCACACACTCGAGCGCGTTCTGATCGCCGGCCCATCGTTGCTCCGTACTGCAACGCCTCCGCTGCAATCCGCCGAAGGCCGCAAAGTCGTTGCGCTGCGGCGCATCGGCAAGCGCATCGCATTCGGCCTTGAGGGCGATCTCTGGCTCGTGCTGCACCTCATGATCGCCGGCCGGCTGCACTGGAGCGAGAAACGCAAACTCCCCGACGGCCGCCGTATGCTCGCCGGGTTTGATTTCGACTCCGGCCAGCTCACGCTCACTGAAGCCGGAACCTCCAAGCGCGCGTCGTTGTACGTCATCGGCAGCAGCGCCGAACTCGAAAAACTCGATCCCGGCGGCATTGACGTGCTCTCGTGTTCCCTAGAAGAGTTCAGCAAGGTGCTCACCGCCAACAATCACACCCTCAAGCGCTCGCTCACCGATCCGCACTACTTCAGTGGAATCGGAAACGCCTACTCTGACGAGATCCTCCATCGCGCTCAACTCTCGCCCGTGGCGCTCACGCAGCGGCTCAAGCCCGAAGAAATCAAGCGGCTCTACGAAGCCACCCGCGCCACGCTCGTTGAATGGACTGACCGCCTGCGCGCCGATGCCAAAGGCAAGTTTCCGGAAAAGGTCACCGCCTTCCGCCCGGAGATGGCCGTCCACGGACGCTACGGCCAGCCGTGCCCGGTTTGCGGCACCAAAGTCCAGCGCATCCGGTATGCAGCGAATGAAACCAACTACTGCCCCAAATGCCAGACCGGAGGCAAGTTGTTAGCGGACCGCTCCCTCAGCCGTCTCCTCCGCCAGGACTGGCCTCGCTCCCTCGACGAGATGGAAGAGCGCAAATCGCGAACCTGAGCGCGTCGCCAAACCCGCGATTCTGCCTGATCCCGTTCTTGTCAGAACGGTGCCGTGAGCGAATTCGCATGACGCGAAATGTCTGACGTGCAATCAGGCGACCACCCGTTTCCGATCACCCGATAAAAGGGACATTGTCCTACTTCGCTCTTGATTCGCACGCGAGAACCGCTGTAAGGTAACGTGATTTCCTCAGGGGAATTGGGCACCGCAGGTGCTCTCAGCTCTTTGACAATCTAAATGGTGCCCAATTGGGGTCGCATTCAACACGAAAAACCGGCCTCGACAGGCCTGTGACAGGCCTGTCGAATTAAGGTTTGGCCTTTGTTTTCAACAAAACGGCTGACCCCCCGGGTGGGGGGCGGAAAATCGAGTGAGCTGGTGATCGGGTGACCAGCTTGGCACGATTGGCAAATGCGCCGGAACTGCGCCTGGAAACGTGCCACAGTTGCCACAACCCTCTGCTGATAACCGGGACGGACCGGGATAGGGTCGGGATCAAACCGGGATATCCGTCGGGACGAGGCCGGGATACCCCCGGGACTAACGGGGACGATCGGGGACGAACCGGGGGTGGCAGGGGGAGCCTCAGGATCGGGAGATCTGGTGATCGGTTCATCGGAAAAAGCCAAAGACTCTGGCCAGCCATGAGATTTGGCTGGAGCACGGTTCGAACACAAGAACCAACAACAGAGCAAGTGTTGGCTGTTGTTCCGCCGATTACCCGATCACGCGCGGTCACCCGACCACCCGATTCCGCCGTACTTCTGGACACAATCACATTCCGCATTGCAAACTGTCTCTCATCAAATTTCCGGAGCCCTGATGCACATCCAAAAACCTGCCCGTCTTGTTGCAATAAGCACGCTTCTGCTCGCTGCCGCTTTCGCCGCCGACCAGCAGTCCCAGGTTCCGCAGCGCATTGCCGCTGGCTTTCACACCATCCGCGAAGCCGATCTCAAGGCCGACCTCACCTTCCTCGCCTCTGACTCCACGCAAGGTCGCCTGTCTCTCCAGAACGGTGATCAAGTCGCAATCGAATGGATTGCCTCGGAATTCGCCAAAGCCGGGCTCAAGCCGGCGTTCAATGGCAGTTATCTTCAACCAGTTCCGCTCACCGAGTACCGCGGCGATCGCAAGGAGGGTTTCGTCTCCCTCAAACGCGCAGGAGTAGAAAAGAAATGGCAGTTCCCGGACGCCTTTGGCGGCTTCCCCCGCGACGTGGACATCACCGGCGACGTCGTCTTCGCGGGCTTCGGCATTACCGCTCCGGAACTTCATTACGACGACTATTCGGGCCTCGATGCCAAAGGTAAGATCGTCCTCATCTTCGATCATGAGCCGCAGGAGAACGATCCCGCGTCCATCTTTAACGGTACCGGCAACACGCGTTACGCCACCACGCGCGTAAAAGCCATGAACGCACAGCAGCACGGCGCCGTCGGCCTGCTGATCGTGGCCGAACCAAACCGCAAGCATCCTTCCAATCAGGAGCGCGTGGCCCGCATCGGCGGCTCCATCACCCGCAAGGATCCGTTACCCGCGCAGGCGCTCGCCGATGACGTGCTTCAGATCCCCGCCGCGATCGTATCTGACGCCGTTGCCGCCGAGCTCATGGCCAATGCCGGCGCCTCGCCCGCAGATCTGCAGAAGGCGATCGACGCTGATCTCAAGCCACAATCGCGCCCGCTTCCCGACACCAGCGTCACTCTGCATTTCCGCAACCTCTTTTCCCATCCCGGAACCACCTACAACGTCGGCTGTCTGCTTGAAGGCAGCGATCCCGCCCTGGCCCAGGAGACTCTGATCATCAGCGGCCATCATGATCATGACGGCATGAGCGGCGCCGATATCTGGCACGGCGCCGACGACAACGGCTCCGGTACAGTCGGTGTGGTCGATCTGGCGCGCGCCTTTGCCCGGAATCCCACCAGGCCGAAGCGTTCGATTCTGTTCGTCGTCTTTGCTGCGGAAGAGCGTGGCCTGCTCGGAGCGTACTACCTCGCCGCTCATCCCATCCGTCCGCTTGCCACCACTCGCGCCATGATCAACTTTGACATGATCGGCCGCAATGAAGAGCAGAGCGACCAGACCAAAGGACTCATCGATATCCCGGCTGACACCACCAATCGCCTGAATCTCATCGGCGGCACTTACAGTCCGGATTATCACCGCGTCGTCGAGCAGCAGAACAAGAACGTCGGCCTTACGCTGGACGACCGCTTCGATCACGAGTCCGCCCTTAACATCTTCTTCCGCAGTGACCAGTTTCCTTTCGTCCTTCACGACGTGCCCGCCATGTGGTGGTTCACCGGCTTCCATCCCGATTATCACCACACCACCGACACCCCCGACAAAATTAATTACGTGAAGATGGCCAAGATCCTGCGGCTCGCCTATCTCACGGCCTGGCAATTCGGCGACTCGCCGCAGACTCCAAAATTCGTGCCGAATCCTAAAGGCACGGGAACAAAGTGAACGGTTGGTGGGTCACCAGCGAAGTTTTGCGATAGTCCCGAGCACAGCGAGGAATCCCTATCGCTTCAAGTGAACTCGAGCGGTTCCCGCGAAGGAGTCAGAAGAAACAGGCAAGGCCGACTCGCGCGCCGAGCCGGGTGCAAAAGGAGCCTGAAGGCAGTTTTGGGACAGCGATCGTGCGGAGCGGTTGTTGGCGAAGCGAGCAGAATTGAAGATAGCACCGCATGCCGCCTGCTTTATCCCAGCGCAGCGTGGATGCGCCTGCTAATTACTAATTGCTAATCACTAATTGCCAATTGCTGCCAATTGCTAATTGCCAATTGCTCCAAATCCTCCTTGCCCCCGCGCAACGACATACTCCCATCGTTTTGCGACCTTAGTTAAAAGGCCCTGCAATCATCTCTAGCGGGAGATGTGAGGCCAAATCAGGAGTTATTTTGTCGAACCCAGCTATTCGCGTTCTTGTTGTAGACGATTACATGCCTTGGAGAGGTTTCGTTGCGCTTGTGCTCTCAGACCATCCGCAGTTCCGGATCGTAGCGGAAGCCGATAGCGGCATTACCGCTATCCAGAAGACGATCGAACTCAAGCCGGAGGTGGTTGTCCTTGACATTGGTCTGCCCGATATGAACGGCATCATGGTTGCCGAGGAGATACTCAAATTCGCGCCCACGACCAGGATCATCTTCCTCACTGAAAACACCTCCCGCGATATCGTGCAGGCGGCTTTGAGCACGGGAGCGCAGGCTTATGTGGTCAAGTCCAGTGCCTCACGTGATCTGACGGCCGCTCTGGACGCTGTCATGATCCGCGCCTACTTCGTGAGCGCGGCGGCCACCAGTCCCGGCATCAGGAAACACATTCAGCACGCCGAAGACTGATCTCTAATTTGTTGTCAACCCTGTCCTGTTCTTCACCCCCTGAGCACCGGCAGGAACACTCAACCACTCGCACTGGCTCATTTTCCCCCAAAACATCTGCCGGGGCCGGCCCAACGTTGGCTGCGTCTCCTGCCGGCTCCGGACCAGATGCTCCATTCCCTGTGCGCAACTCTCCAAAACCTTTGCACCGGCTTTTTTTCAGGCCTCTCCCGCTCTCTCAGCCCTATCAAAAAAATCAACAGAGGATTTTTTAATACAGGGGGATGCATGACTACTCGGGACAGAATTGAACATAGCTTGACGCTTTTTACCGGCATGGCTCTGGGCGCGACCGTAATGTATATTTTTGACGCAAGTCACGGGGCTCGCCGGCGCGCCCACGCCCGCGACAAGGTTATACACGCAGGTCACTCGATAGGACGCATCATCCGCAAGCGCAGCCGCGATCTGATGCATCGCGCCTTGGGCTCTCTGGCTGAGGTTCGTTCAGGTTTCCGTGACCGTGTCACCGAGATTCCAGACGATATCCTCGTAAGCCGCGTCCGTTCCCAACTCGGCCATGTTGTCTCTCATCCTGGCCTGCTGGAGATTGTTGCTCGCAATGGACGCGTCTCCGTCCGGGGACCTGTTCTGAATCACGAAGCGGAGCGGATCAGGCCTCGCCTCAGGAAAATTCGCGGCGTCCGGGAATGCGAACTCGATGTGGAGACGCGGCAGGAGATAGATCGTGTCGGGGGAGTCCGCAGCAGAAGTTTCGAGCAGGCACTTTAACTCTCGAGCAAGAGCTTTAAGTAAGGGAATTGCGCTTTGCTTTTATCCGGGTCGAAGCTTGTCTTTCTCAGGCCTATCAGGGCGAAGGGGGCAGGAGACCTCCCGCAGGGAGGTTCGAGAGTAGCCCGCCGTTTCAACGGCGCGGTAGCGATCCGAGCCCAGAGACGCAACGACAAGGACACCGATATCCCGATACTCCGATATTCAGATGACCCTGTGATCCGATCACCCGATCTCTACTGCGGCGGTTTCTGCTTCTGCTGCTGTGCGGGATCAACCGTCTGCCCGTTGTAGATAATGCGGGTCTTCACGCCGAAGCGCTTGTAGTTCGTGTATTTCACGATTTCCCGCACATGAACATCGCCGCTCTTGAAGTGGAGAAAATCGTCTGCCTTGGTATAAGTCGGGAACCAGTACTGTCCGTCAATCTGTTCGCGGTAGGTCACGAACTTCGGCGTGAGATTCTCATTGTCCTTGTGGTGGATATCTGGCACGTTTTTGCCGCAGGTCTTTACGATCTGGAAGTCGCGATTATCCACCCAGATGCGGCCCTGGAAGAAGCGCGGTCCGCCGTTTTTGTCCACTTTTTTCGGCGCCACATCGAACACGTAGGTATCCAGTTCATCCACCTTCTGCTGGCCGGCGTAGAGCACGTCATATTTCGGCAGGTCCTCGGTGGTCATCACGAAAGGCAGCCGGTTGCGGAAATCGTCAAAGTCTTCCTTGGTCATGATGATCCGCTGCAGTGACGGTTGCGGCGCGAACTTCACCTGCTCCAGTCGATTTCCCTTGTCGTCATAGACAATGTCCTGCACCTGGCGGAACTCGCCGTCCACCGTGTCGCCCTCGAGCGTCTGCACCACGATTTCCTGCGTATAGGTGTAATGGTCGCGTGCTTCTTTGAATATCAGCTCGCGCGCGGCGAACTTCTTGATGATGTCTTCGGGCGAAATGCCGTTGGGCTGCGCCGTATTGAGCTGCCCGTTGCCTTCCTCGCAGTTCGTCTGCGCGGCAGCCGTTCCCGTAAAGGCGAGCAAAGACACGAATAGACTGAATGTAATTACGCCAGTTCGCATGGGGGAAGATCCTGTGAACATAAAGATGCGGGCCGGGCTTGCTGAGTTGCTGGGCAGAAGTCCTACTACAAATCTTAACACCCGCTTGCTCGCCTCGAGCGAAG
>DATAEJ010000008.1:0-60227 GCA_036258095.1 Candidatus Angelobacter sp.
GTGTGCGATATCTATCCGGAAGAGACCAGCAGTTTCTGGGAGTCTCCGGGCATCACTGACGACGATAAAAAGAAAATCAAAACGGAAGTGTATCGGCTGCCCGGCGCCGGCTTCGCAGAGAAGGACGGAACCTTCGTCAACTCAGCACGCTGGCTGCAGTGGAAGTGGGCGGCAGTTCCGACTCCTGGACAGGCCAAGCTCGATCAGGAAATCCTGGCGCGCATCTTCCTGGGTGTGAGAGCGCTCTACCAGAAAGAAGGCGGCAAGTTCCCGGACGCGATCCTGAATGCGAGCTGGACTTACACCAACCCGAACAATCCTTCGCTGACCGAAGTAGCCAAGGAGATCAACGGAAAGGCGCTAGCCGACCTGAAAGACGAGAAGCTTCCGCCTCCGACGGAGTGGAAGGCCGGTCAGCAGCTGCCGGGCTTTGCCTGGCTGCGTGATGACGGCACCACTTCCTGCGGCAACTGGCTGTATTGCGGTTCATGGCCGGATGCTGGTTCGGCGACGCAGAGGCGTGATCCCGCTGATCCTTCCGGTCTTGGCATTCACCCGCAATGGGGCTGGTCATGGCCGGCGAACCGTCGCGTGATGTACAACCGTGCATCGTGCGACCTCAATGGCAAGCCGTGGGACCCCACGCGCAAGCAGGTATGGTGGAATGAAGCGGCGCAGAAGTGGGTGGGCAACGATGTTCCCGACTTCAAGGCTGATTCGAATCCCAAGGACCACATGGGGCCGTTCATCATGACTCCGGAAGGGCTGGCCCGCCTGTTCGTGCCGCTGGCAGGATTGGCAGACGGTCCATTCCCCGAACACTATGAACCGATCGAAAGTCCGATCGACAACCCGCTCCATCCCAAGCAGTCCAGCAGTCCGGTAGTCAAGAAGTACAAGACGGACATGGATAAATACGGCTCAGTGAAAGACGGCTTTGACGTGGTTTGCACCACGTACCGTCTCACCGAGCACTACCACTACTGGACCAAGAACAACCCGATGAACGTGCAGCTTGTTCCTGAGCCATTCGTGGAAATCCCGGTGCAACTGGCCAACAAACTGGGGATCAAAGGCAGCGACAAGGTGAAAGTCACCAGTGCTCGCAGCTCGTATGTGGCAAAGGCGATGGTGACAAACCGAATCAAGCCGATGATGATTGCAGGGAAGGAGACCTACCAGATCGGCGTACCGATTCACTGGGGTTACGTGGGCATCAAGGAGGACGCAGGCAAGACCTCAAGGATGCCGGCAAACCTGCTTTCACCCACGGTGACTGACCCGAACGCCTACACACCGGAATTCAAGGGATTCCTGGTGAAAGTAGAGAAGGCCTAAAGGAGCTGCCATGAGCAACGGATTGATGGAAGTGAAACAGATCTCCGGCCATCGTGGCGGCACGCCGGGTAGCGGGGTCTCCCGCGACTACGACGTCTGCAAGCTGGTGGACACCACCACTTGCATCGGCTGCAAGGCCTGTGAGGTCGCGTGTCTCGAATGGAACGGTTACGACTTCCGCGAGACGACCTTCGACAACACCTACCAGACCATGCCGGACACGGCGTGGAACTTCTGGAACCTGATTCGCTTCAATGAAGTGACGCACGATGACGGCACGGTTAGCTGGCTGATGCGCAAGGACCAGTGCATGCACTGCGCTGATCCGGGCTGCCTGACTGCCTGCCCCGCCGACGGCGCTATTGTGCAGTACCAGAACGGCATCGTTGACTTCAATCAGGCAAACTGCATTGGCTGCCAGTACTGCGTTACCGGCTGCCCGTTCAACATTCCGAAATTCAACAACGCTACCAAGAAGGTCTACAAGTGCACGCTGTGCTCTGACCGCGTGGGCGCGGGTCTGGAGCCGGCCTGCATCAAGTCATGTCCTACGGGCTGCCTGCACTTCGGCAGCAAGGAAGACATGCTGAACCTGGCCCATAATCGTGTTGACCAGCTCAAGGCCAACACCTCCTACAAGAACGCCGGAATTTACGATCCTGATGGCGTGGGCGGCACGCATGTGGTTTACGTGCTGCATGATGCCACCAATCCGGAACAGTACGGCGGATTGCCCAGCAACCCGACGGTGCCTTTCTTCGTGAAGATGTGGAAGGGACCATTGAAATGGCTGGGCGGAATCGCCATGGGACTGGGAGTGGCTGCGCTCTTCGGGCACTACGTCCGTTACGGACCGAAGCCTGTGGATGAAGCCACGGAGCAGGGGAGGGCCAAATGAGCAGCAACATAGTTTCGCGGCACGGCACTGACCTTCGCGGCGATGAGATTGTGCGCTATACGCTCAAGGAGCGTATGTGCCACTGGATCGCCGGGGTGAGTTACCTCTATCTCTTTGCTACAGGTCTAGCGTTGTTCACGCCATACCTGTACTGGATTGCCTACGTGCTCGGCGGTGGCCCGACGATCCGCTTCTGGCATCCGTGGGTTGGGCTGGTCTTCTTCGGCAGCATCATGTGGATGCACTCCATGTGGAAAGGCGAGATGAAGACCACTGAGCAGGACCGCCGGTGGGACAAGACGATCAAAGCCTATGTCACAAACCATGACGAGGTGGTGGCTCCGGCAGGGCACTTCAACCACGGCCAGAAGCAGTTCTACTGGGCCATGTTCTGGGGCTCGCTGGTGCTGGTGATCACGGGCGTGCTGATGTGGTTTCCCGAACTGGTTTCAGGTCATCAGGGCAACGCTGTGGGCCACGCCCTGATGCCGGTCATCGTTTTCCTGCACTGCGCAGCTGCGCTGGTCACCATTGGCGCGTTCATGATCCACGTGTACATGGGAATCTTTTTTGTCTCCGGGGGATTGCACGGCATTCTCTGGGGACGGGTTCCTGTGGCGTGGGTGCGGGCGCATCATCCGTTGTGGCTGGAACAGGCGCAACGGGAAAATCGCGTGGTTTCGTCTACCAGCTTCAAACAGGGAGCGGATGATTGAAGTCTTCCTGGGACCTGCGCATTCACCGGGCGAGTGAACTGATCGAAAAGAATCCCGCAGTTGCAGAGCTGCTCCGGTTCTATCAACAGCTCGCCCAGTTTCAGAAGTCAGTTTTTGAAAAACTCAACGTCACGGAGGACCACGATATCGCGGTCCTCCTCCCTTTTTTTGGTGGACTCATTTCTGTGGTTCGAGAGGGCGGCTCAAGCCAGCTCAAGCAAGCGGCCGAGTCTCTGCTGGAATCCAGCAACGAAGAGCGGCTTGAACTGATCAATACTGTTTGGCATCACGACCCGGAGAGCAAGCAGCTTGCGCCGGAATTCCTGTTCTTTGCCCGCGCTCTGCTCCAGCCTTACGCAGAGTATCTCGCTTCGCGAGCGGCAACGCAGGGTGAAGGTTCGCCACCGATCTGCCCGTTCTGCGGAGCACGTCCGCAGGTTGCGGTGCTGCGACCGGAGGGCGATGGGGGCAAGCGTTCGCTCATCTGTTCCATGTGCGCCACGGAATGGATTTATCGGCGGCTCAAGTGCCCGAACTGTGGTGAGGAGAATAAGGATCATCTCCCGGTTTTTGTGGCGCAGGAGGTCGACTACGTTCGAGTGGATGCCTGTGATACGTGCCACACGTACATCAAGTCGATTGACATGACAAAGAACGGACGCGCGGTGCCGGTGGTGGATGAAATAGCGACCGTGTCGTTGAACCTGTGGGCACAGGAAAGGAATTACGAGAAATTCGGGGCAAACCTGTTCGGCATTTAGCTGCGTGAAGCGGCCTTGACCTTCGTGTCGCTGGATGGCGGCGGTTGTGATGTATGCTCTGCAAGGGCATGGATTGAATATCGCAGCCCGCGCAAACGCAACGCGAGGCCGATCATCGCCAGGCCTGCTGCTCCCGCATAGATTCCAACCCAGATTACCGCGCTTGCAAGCTCCCAGGTCCGGTTGATCAGCAGGAAAAGCGAGAAGGCAAATGAAACAGCGCCGCCCGCGAGGAGCAGCCACTCATCTTTGAGGTGCCGGCGCAGGTGGCTGCCAGCCACGAGTTCCAGGATTCCGAGCAACAAGGCCGTAATGGCGACGATATGAATAACCTCGGAAAGCGAGAAACTCGGGATGAGGAGAACGGCAGCGCCAGCGGCGGTAGCGACCAGGCCATCGGCGACGAGAAGAGTGGTATCACGGGGCTTGCGCGCGCCACGCAGTGCTGCAGCCAGGGTGAGAAGTCCGGTTCCGCACGCGAGAAGGCCAAAGATTACTGCCAAAGCGGTGTGAGCCATTGGACGCAGGAGCCCGGAAGGAAGGAACGGCTGGAAGAGAAAGACAAAGATGGCAAACGCAAGCGCGACGATCCCGCGCAGAAGCATCAACCACCAATTCTGGATCAGCAGGCGAACCATATGCGCCTCCTGTACTGTCCATTGTTATCCTGTCCGGAAGGCGTTGCTGTGACCGACCTCACAATACTTGTGTCAGCTCTGGATGAGGTCAGGGGGCGAGAATTAAAGAAAAGGGCCTCACCGGGGTGAGGCCCTTACACGCGCATCAGGAGGCTGCGCTAATCCAGATGGAGGATAGCCGTAACAACACCATCTTCCGGCGGAGAGAAACGGAAGCCGGCGCGACCGAACATGTCCTTCATGTTGTAATTGTCGGAGAGAGTTGCGCCTTCCAGGGCTGAGATTCGTTCCTGGCGGGCAATCTCGATCATTCTCTCAAGCAGGTGTGTCCCGAGGCCGCGGTTCTGGAACTTGTCGGCGATCAGGAAGGCCACTTCCGCTGAATTGTCCGAATGCTTGCGGATGAGGCGCGCCACGCCGGCCATGCGCCGCTTGCCTTCTTCATCCGTGTACTCGGCCACGATCGCGATCTCGCGATCGTAATCGATGAAGCACTTGGTGAACAGGCGTTCGTGGCTGGTGCGGAAGTCGAGCTTCAGCGGCAGGAAGAAGCGCATGTACACGCTCGTTTCAGACAGCTGGTGATGGAAATCGACCATGAGCGCTTCGTCATCGGGACGGATCGGCCTCATCTTGAATTCCATGCCGTCACTCGCACGCCATGAGGAAAGATACTGGCTTGGATAAGGGCGAATGGCCGGTCGCGGCAGGTCTGCGTCCTTGATGGTTGCCGGATGCAGGATCACACGCGCGTCGAGGGCGATGATTCCATCTGGACCGGCGAGCAGCGGATTGATTTCGATGTCGGCAATGCGCGGATTCTCAACCACCAGTTCGCTGAAGCGAACCAGCAGCTCTTCCAGCTTCTCGAGGTCCACGGCTTTCTCGCCGCGTACGCCCTTGAGAGCCTGGAAAATGCGGGTATTTTCCATCATGCGCCGTGCCAGGGTTGTGGTGAGCGCCGGCAGCGCGTGGGCGCGGTCTCGCAGCACCTCGACGAGTTTTCCGCCGAGACCAAAGACCATCACTGGTCCAAACTGCGGATCGGTGGAGCTGCCGAGAATAAGCTCGTATCCGGAAGACTTGATCATTGGCTGGATGGTTACGCCGTGAAAGCTGCCGTCGGAAGAAAATGCCGCTTTGATGTCCTCGAAAGCCTTGCGGACTGCGTTGACTGTTTGCAGGTTCAAGGCCACGCCACCGCGATCAGATTTGTGCGTTACGGTGAACGAATGCAGCTTTACCACCACGGGATAGCCGATCTTCTCAGCAGCCTTTACCGCTTCATCGGCGGAAGTTGCGACGGCAGAAGCTGTAGCTGGCAGTTCGTATGCAGCAAGGATCTGCTTGGATTCATGCTCCGTCAGGATGGTGCGGTTGGCTTCCATGGCGTCACGGATGATCCCGAAGACCCGCTTTGGCCCATCCTCCGGCATATTGCCGGTAAATTCGGGAGCTTCATAGAGCGCCTGCAGGTTCGAACTGTAACGCCACATGTAAGCGAAGCTGCGAGCGGCGGCATCAGGATATTCGAACGTCGGAATCCTGGCCTCGTTCAAAACGTTCGCTGCAAGCTGCATGCGAGCTCCGCCCATCCAGCTGGCGAGCAGAGGCTTCTTTATGTGCTCGGTGGCCTGGCTGAGCAGGGTGGCTACTTTTTCCGGCTCGGTCATGCCTTGTGGTGCGAGGATCGAGAGCACCGCGTCACAATTCGGATCTTTGGACGCGACTTCAAGCGCGCGCGCATAAATTTCCGGACTGGAATCGCCCAGCGTGTCGATAGGATTTGCATGACTCCATGCTTCAGGGAGGAAGCTGTTCAGCGCTACCTTTGTTTCCGGCGTAATGTCGGCAAGCTGACCACCGCTGGCGAGAAGAGCGTCAGTCGCCAGAACACCGGCGCCGCCGGCGTTGGTCACTACGGCAAGGCGAGGCCCCTGCGGTCGCGGCTGCTTGCTGAGCACTTCAGCCATGTCGAACAGTTCGCCAATTGTGGCAACGCGCAGAATACCGGCACGACGGAACGCGGCTTCAAAAACTTCATCGGCGCCAGTCATGGATCCTGTATGCGACGCCGCGGCTTTGCGGGCTGCTTCGGTCTGGCCCGGCTTGATCACGATGATCGGCTTACGAAGAGAGACTTCACGCGCGGCCGAGAGGAAGCTGCGCGCGTCACCGATCGATTCCATGTAGATCAGAATGCTGCTCGTGTAGGGATCGTCGCCGAAGTGATAGATCAGGTCGCCCCAGCTCACGTCGAGCATGGAACCTACTGAGACAAACCCGCTGAAGCCGACGTTCTCTCTGCGGCTCCAGTCGAGAATGGCAGTGCAAAGTGCGCCGCTCTGGCTCAGGAATGCGATGTTTCCGGGCAGAGCATTGGATTGCGCGAACGTAGCGTTCAGTCCCGTGCGCGGGTTCATGATGCCGACGCAGTTGGGGCCGATCAGCCGCATGCTGCCGGAAGCGAGGATTTTTCGGATTCGTGCCTCGCGCTCTTTGCCAACCGAACCAAGTTCAGCGAACCCCGCAGAGATCACGACAACGCCGCGAACACCCGCAGCCTGACATTCTTCTAGAACATCGGGCACAGTGGTTGCGGGCGTAACAACTACAGCGAGATCAATTGGCTCACCAATAGAGGTGACGTTCGGATAGCAGCGGACGCCGAGCACGTTGCTGCGCGATGGGTTTACTGGAAAGATCGTTGCGCCGAACGGCTGGTCCAAAAGATTGCGCAGCAGTGTTCTTCCTACGCTTGCCGGTTTTTCGGTCGCACCGATCACGGCAACGGTTCGTGGATGGAACAGCGGTCCCAGTGACGCGGGCAACCATGGCGTTTTCTTTATTTCGGTACCGGTTTGTTTTTCAATCGAGCTTTCCGGCATTGCGATTGTGTCCTGTAAAGAATAATTGCTCATAATACTCACTCTGAACTGGTTCTATAACTAACAAAAGCATAACAACCCGAATAAGTGAGGGGGTGTGAGAAAACTCACACCCCCTGCGCATCTCTTCGTTGTGGGCCCATCCCTAATTGCGGTTCACGTTGTCACGAACCGTCAGCACGGGGCACGGTGCCTCAGTTACAACTTTGTACGTGACGCCACTGAGGAAATGACCATTGAACTTCTTCTCAAACGGCAAGCCAAGCACCATCAAGTCAGGCCGTTCTTTCCTGGCAAATCCAATGACTTCGAGAGGCGGATCTCCTACTTCAACGTGCAGTTCGGGCTTGCACCACTCCTTGGCGTCGCTCGGTACCAGTTCTTTGAGCTTATTGAATGAGGCATTCACAAGCTCTGTGCGATCACGCTGGAAGGCTTCTTCAAGCGTCACAACGTGAAGGAATGTGAGCCGGGCATTCGTTTCATGTGCGAAGGACAGCGCGTAGCCGGCGCCAAATTCAGCGTGCGGTCCAAGGTCGGTCGGGAACAGGATGTTATCGGCCTCGAACCCCTTGTACGGCCGCAGGGTGACGTGCGGCCCAACAGTCAGCACCGGCACGTTCGCGTGGCGATAGATGTACTCCGCGGTCGAACCGAGCAGGACGCGCGACACACCCCGACGCCCGTGTGTGCCGATCACGATCAGATCGATTCCGTTTTCCTCAATCCACCGCGTGAACACGGCTTCGATGTTGTCTTTCGCGAACAGTGGATGGACCTTGATGTCTTTGTCATTCACAAGTCCGAAGAGCTTTGTCCTGCTATGTTCGATGACCTCGTCAACAACATCAGGAGCAGCTGTTTCGGTCAGGATCAACGGGTCCGATGCATGCGCGGGAAACAACTCAGCGTTGTAGTGGCGTGCCAGGCCGAGCGCATAGGCCAGCGCCGATTCGGAAGCCTCACTGAAATCAGTAAGGAAGAGGATGTTCTTGAAGGAAATACTGGTGGCAGTCTGTAGGGCTTGCATAATATTGACCTCCTCAAGGTGCCCGAAACGGGAAGATTACTTCGTATGATTTGGGGCCCTAGCCCTGGTGAGGAAGGCCAGTTCGCTTGGCAATTGAGGAAGTCAATCACGCCCCGGCCACATTCCCCGCCCGGGTATTCATTTCCCAGTTTTCTACTGTGGCGACCGGTAATCAGTGACGTGTATCACGCCGTATCTTGCGCTGCTCACGCCCAAAATGAAGAAGGATGTGAGTCACTCACATCCTTCTTCGAGGTAACCGCCATAATTGCTTTTGAGTAAGCAGCTAAGTTTTAGCAATTTTTAGAAGTTGTTCGTCACCCCCTCCTTTGATTTGCTTCATCAGAGACTCGTCCTTCTCAAACAGCCTTTTCATTCGTTTCAGATCGTCGTTCAAGACTTTGCCGGGATCCGCGCCGAATAGTTCAGCACCGAACCGCCCAAGAATTCCGGCGGGTGGCCGATAGAACATCCTGATATGCAGGCGTGTACTGGCATCGTAGTTTGCATCAAAGCGAGCGACTCCGAAGTTGCCGATCGTCGATCCCGGCACGCTCTTCCATTCCACCAGTGTGTTCGGCTCCTTACGGGTGATGAGACCCTCCCAATGTGTGGGAATGCCGGCGGGACCATTTACGGTCCAGCGATACAGATTTTCGCCCAGCCTTTCGACCCTGGTCACATGAGAAAAGACCTTCGGGTAGTTCTCGGGATTGATCCAGAAATCGTAGAGATCAGAAATCGGAACGTTCACGCGAACCGTCTGCTCCAGTTCAAAGCCCGGGCAATGCTCTGACAATGAAAGTATCGAGTGAACGTTATGCTTAAGAACACTTTGCGCTGCCAGGCCCGTGCCAATCCCTGCCAATGCGGATCCAACTGCATCCCGGCGCCTGTATCCGTATATGGCGAGCGCGCTCCCTGCAACACCGGCCACGAGCCTTTGTGCAGGATTCCAGTTCAGCAGCGTCGAAATGCGCGCTTTCCGAAAGCTGGCTGGATCTGGCACGCGCGGTGTTTCGGGCTCCCACTCTTCAATGTGGTCAAACACTTCCCGTACCCCGTGCATGGCTTGCACGGCGTGGATCAACTCGTGCGTTTCTCCTTCAGGAGCTTGTCCCCACAACGTGATTGTCCCTCGGTCGGAGGCCACATGGATCTTGTGCGGATGGGAGAGTATCCGTCCCATGCGTGAGCGAATCCGCTCAACCAGCACTCGATCATCAAGATGTTCGCGACGGAAGCTGAACCAGGCGTGTTTGGCCATGCCCGTCAGGCGGTGCTGGGTGTCTCGGAAACCGAGTTCCGCTCCTTCCGCTATCGCCTGAGCCAGGCGGCTGGTTGTCTTCACAACCCGCGCCCGGCGTTGCCGGCCATTCTCGCGATCAAGAAAATAAAATGCGACAGCACCGGCAGCGGCGCCGCCGATCATCATCCATTTCTTGTCTGTGCCTGCCATGTGGACCTCCGCGAGCTTGATTCCAGTTTTGCGCCCGCAAAATCGTTTGGCGGTGACGGTCATCACAACATCGTGTGTTGAAGCTGGGTGTGCATAGCGACTCGATGTCACGCTCTATCAAGTTCGTCACGTTTGGTGTGTGTGGTGAGATCTGCTGGAATCAGGTACACGAATAGCGCGCGAAATCTTCTAAGGGCCCCGGTTCCCCGCTGATGGCTTGCTTGTTCAACCCACCTGCAATCGTGTCGGGAGACTAATCAGTGCAGCAAGCGTGTTGTACGCCTGAGGTAAGACCCGGCCGCCCAGTTCTGCATAAGTCGCGCAAAATCAGCAGGTTACTTCAAAGTAGAGATGTGACGCAGGTCACATAATCACTGTGACCGAAAGACTACTCTTAATCCAGTTCCGTGGCGAGGAGTAACTCACTATGGCTGTGGCATACAACTTACAAATCGTTGAAAACTGTCTTAAATGCACTCATCGGGAGCAGAGGCTCTTCTGCGACCTTCCGCACGAAGCATTGCTGGAATTGCAGAAAATAAAAGCGACATCCGTTTATCCCAAAGGCACATTGCTCTGTCTTGAAGGCCAGCCACCACGCGGTATTTATGTTTTGTGTACTGGACGCGCCAAGCTTTCCACAACGTCTGCCGAAGGCAAGAGCATCATTCTGCGTATTGCCGAACCGGGCGAGGTTCTGGGCCTTACTGCGGCGGTGTCGAATACTCCTTACGAAGCGACCATCGAGACGATGGAATCGAGCCAGGCCAATTTCATTTCGCAGGAAGATTTCGTAACTTTCCTGCGGGAGTTCCCCGAAGTCGGGATGAAGGTGGCCCGGCAGCTTACTCACAACTGCAAGTGCGCCTACAGCGAAATCCGTTCGCTCGGTCTCTCCAACTCGGTTCCGGAGAAGATCGCCAAGCTGCTGCTGCACTGGGCAGAACATCCGCTTGAGCTGGGCCGAAGGATGAACGGAGAGATCCCGATTCGTGTGACGCTCACCCAGGAAGAGATCGCGCAGTTTGTGGGAACGTCTCGCGAGACTGTCTCGCGGGTGCTGGGCGATTTCAAGCGGCGGGGCTATCTCAGGATCAAGGGCGCGACCTGGAACATTCTCAACAAGCCGGCGCTGGAGAACATGGTGACAACATAAGGGGTCACATCTGCTGGTGACTCATGTCACATACACGGGGTAGCACCAAGCATAAAGTAACCGACCATGACGGCCACAACCACACAAGAATCGCTGTTGAACGAGCTGTACGACGGTATTCCGCTCGAAGTAAGGCTGGAACTGGAAAAGCGTGAGCGCACGCGAAAGACGCGGCAGGGCGAGACGCTGCTGCAGCATGGCCTAACGCCGGATAAGCTCACGTTGCTCAACTCCGGCCGGGTGGAAATTTCGGTGAATTCCAGCGGCCACGAGGTCGTGCTGGGCACAGCCGGGCCGGGTAAGACGTTTGGTATGCGGCGTGCAATCACCGGAGAGCCCGCTGAGATCACAGTTACTTGTCTGGAAGAATGCGAGATCAGCGAGATCGCCGTAGCGGAATTTCAGGCGGTGCTGCGGGACAATCCACAGCTCTATTTTGTCGTTGCAAAGGTGCTGAGTGCAGATCTCAAGATTGTGGATGAGTTGTTGCGCAGCTGCTCGCGACGGGTTTCTTCTGCGGTTCGTGCAAAAAATGTGCGCGAAGTGTGATGACCATCACAGCGCTATAACGGATCTGCAGGTAAGTTCATAGCCATACATTGGCTGTGTTGCTTCCAGGGCCGGGTTCGGGGGAATCCCGGCTCCGGGAGAACAGAAAGCTGCTCCTACGATCCATGGCAAAAAAAGAGAGCCTCTCGGCTCTCTTTTTTATTTGCTCGAAAGAAGGCCCTCCGCTGCCCGCAAATCCTGCTTCATGTTCGGCATTTTCCCGCTTTCCCATTCCTTTTCATCGACATGCAGCGAATTCAGGTCAAGCGCTGAGTGATGAATGTCACAGCTGGTCTGAGAAGAAGTTCATATACTCGGGTCGGTTTAATCACCTCCCTTATAGGGGATTGCGAGGCTCGCATGTTAGCAAGGACATTAGAACGGTGGTTGTTGGGAACGGTCCTTGTGCTGTCGCTGGCGCCATGGTGTGTTGCGGCGAAAGATCCGCAGGGCAGTGACAAGACCGATAGTGCAAAAGCTAAAACCAGTCAACCGGCTGACAAGAAATCATCCAATAGCACTCATGAAAAGATTGACCCATCCCAGTATGTAGGTGCTGAAACCTGCAAAACGTGTCATGAAGACGCCGCCAGGGGGTATGACAAAGGCCCGCACTGGAAAACCACCCTGGCCAACCATGAAGGTCCTGAGTGGCAGGGCTGTGAGGCCTGCCATGGTCCCGGCAAAGCGCATGCCGAATCGGCAGATCCCAGCAAGATCATCCGGTTCGCCGGCCTGTCACGCGAGGAATCGAGCAAACGCTGTCTGGCCTGCCATGAATTTGGCCAGGAGCACGCAAATTTCCTCCGGTCCGATCACCTCAAGAACAACGTGGGTTGCGTGGATTGCCACTCCGTCCACACGCCTAAAATTCAGGCGAAGCTGCTAAGAGCCGCGCAGCCGCAGCTGTGCTTTTCCTGCCATGCAGATGTAAAGTCCAATTTCTCCATGCCGTCTCACCACCGCGTGAATGAAGGCTTGATCACCTGCACAAACTGCCACAACCAGCACGGCGGATTTCTCACGCGCCAGCTGCGCGCGACGGCCGCACAAGACCAGGTTTGTTTCAACTGCCACACCGATAAAGCAGGCCCGTTCGCTTTTGAACATGCGCCAGTCAAGACGGAAGGTTGTGTCTCCTGCCACTCACCGCATGGTTCCAACAACCCGCGGATGCTGAAGCGAAGCAACGTCAACCTGCTCTGCCTGGAGTGTCACACATTCACCGTGGATTCGGCGGCCCCGGCCATTCCAAGCTTCCACAATCAGGCACAAAAATATCAGGCTTGCACAATGTGCCACACGTCCATTCACGGGTCGAACTCCGACCATTTCTTTTTCAAACCGTAGGAAGGAGGAACATTATGGCAAACATGAAAGATTGCAAAAGACCTTGTGGAAGACTGGTACTGTCACTGGCCATGCTGTGCTCTCTTGCGCTTCCTGCGGCGGCACAGGACAAGTCTTCTGATACAAAGACGATCCCCGAGCTTTCCATGGATTCTTCAAGGAAGTCTTCTGACCCGCCTGCATGGGCGGCGAGCAACGACGCGCTGAAGGGCGAGGTGTGGGGACCATTCGAGGTGCGCCAGACGGCCGAGTTCGGCGGACGCATCTCCGATTATTCCGGCAATACCGGCACATGGGACACCTTTGTAAACATGGGAACGGGGCCACGGCTACTGGAATATACGATTGACCTGAACTCGCCGACACATGCCGGTTATCTTTTCGACAAGTTCAATTTCACTAACTTTGGTTACGGCGGCGATCCCAACAACTTGAGCCGGCTCACTTTATCGAAAGGCAAGATCTACAACTTCGGTGCAAGTTTCCGCCGCGACCAGAACATTTTCGATTACAACCTGTTCGCCAATCCGCTGAACCCGTCCAATTCAGTTCCGAATGTTCCGATTGTGACTTCTCCGCATGCATTTGTGCTCACGCGTCGCATGTATGACACGAACGTGGGGTTGTTCCCGGTCGGGAAGATCAGGATCAAGGGCGGATGGTCGCGGGTGATGAATGAAGGATCAACGTATTCAAGCGTTCACGAAGGCACCGAAGGCCTGCTCTTCCAGCCCACGCTGAACACCACGGATAACTTCAGCGGCGAAGTGTCATTCCGTTTCATTCCACGCACCAGCATTAATTACAACCAGTTTTATACCTACTACAAGGGCGATACTTCTGCGAGTCTCGCGACGGCGCAGCAGCAGGCACTGTTCGGCATTCCGGGATTTGCGCTGCCGGGTAACATCCCTGTGAGCTTTGGTATTCCCTTCAATACGTCCGCGGGGCAGCCCTGCTCAACCACAGTGATCACCACAACCCCGCAGGCGTGCAACGGCTTCTTCTCCTATGCCCGTAGTGGAAATCTGCGGACCTCATATCCCACCGAACAGGTTAGTTTCCAGAGCAATTACTGGAAGAACCTGGACCTTTCGGGGCGGTTCGGTTATTCCAGTGCTGAAGCGGCCAATCCCGCTTTTAATGAGACCTTCAACGGTTTGATTACCCGTAACCGCGTGCGTGCGTTCGAGCAGTCTGGTTCTTCACTGGCGAGGCGGATCTCGGCCAATGCTGACTTTGCCGTGACTTATAAGCTCACGGAGAAACTCAATATCGTTAACCAGTCTCGCTGGGACAATTTCCGGATCCCGACCGGCTGGAATTACGTGACCGGGAATCTGGTGGGCGCAAATCTGCTTTCACCAGCGAACGTGTTCACTCCGGCGACTTGCCCCCCGCCGTTTACAGCAGCCACGTGCCCGCAGCACAACGCAAGCTCGCCTGCGGATGTGATCTTCGATCAATTAAGTCAGTTCATGCGCCAGGAAACTTTCCTGAACACAATCGAGGTCGAGTACGCGTTTACGCCAAAGCTCAGCGCCTATCTCGGATATCGCTACTCGCATCGGGACATCCTGGTGAATGATTCTGATACGCAACTCCAGAGCTTCTTTCCTGGACCAAATGCGAATGCGGCGCTGCGCGGCGCCTGCACACCGCCCAATGGCACGGTGGATCCGGCCACGGGCATCTGCACCGTTTCAACTTCGGATGTCGGCGATGATCCTGCGGTGATCATCAACTACCAATCGGCCTTGTTTGGTATTTCCGGCCGGCCGAACAACCGCATCCGCTTCAGCTTTGACACCGAACTGGCCTATGCTGATAACGCATTTACAAGAATCAGCCCACGCCACCTGCAGGTCTACAAGGGCCGCTTGACCTTGAAGCCGAAAGATTGGTGGAACGCCGGCGTCGCCGTCAACATCCGCGAGAACCGGAATACCACATCCGACATCAACAATAAGCAGCACAACCGCAGTTACGCCTTCACCACAAATCTCTCGCCGGTGAACGCGATCTGGGGCGTGGACCTCTCCTACAACTACAACGATGTCTACTCGCAGACGAATATCTGCTTCGTCGCGACACCTACGACGCCGGGAACGATCAGCTGCGGGACACCATTCCTGTCAGCGCTTTCGATTTACAACGAGCAGTCGCACTATGGTTCAGGTTCGATTTACCTGAAGCCGGTTCCACGGCTCACCACCACCTTCGGTTACACGATTACCAGTAGCAACGGCGACACGCTGATCCTGAATCCGATTGCGCCAACCGGTCCACTGGCATTTAATTACCATTTGCCCTCAGCGTCACTGGCCTTTGATATCTCCAAGAGCCTGACGTACAAGGCGGGATGGAACTATTACGACTACAACGAAAAATCGTTGCCCGGGCCAACGCTGCCGCGCGATTTCCGCGGCAACACATTCACCCTGGCTTTGCGGTACACGATGTAAGGACCTGGCGGCCCCGGAATCAGGTTATCGAATGACGTGGTTCCGGAGCCGCCTTGCCCCGCAGGAATTCAGGCGGGCTGTTGATGTGACCAGTGTTGTTGTACGTAAGGCGGTGCTACTTTCCCGGAACCGCCGGGTTTTCTCAAACGGGGACAATTACGGAGGAATAAATTGATGAAGAAAATTCTAGTGATCTGCGCAACACTCGCACTTACCCTGGCAATGGCTGCTCCGGCCTTTGCTGATGATGCCGCGGCAACCTACAAGGCGAAATGCCAGGTGTGCCACGGACCGGATGGCAAAGGCTCTGCCGCCGGACAGAAAATGGGCGCGAAGCCGTTCAGCGAATTGAAGAGCAGCGAAGCTGAACAGATCAAGGCCACCAAGGAAGGCAAGAACAAAATGCCGAAGTTTGAAGGCAAGCTGACGGATGATGAAATCAAGGCTCTCATCGCATTCACAAAGACTCTGAAGTAATTCATCGCCAGCAAAATGGCCCGAGCCGTGAGCTCGGGCTTTCTTATTGGTGCGGAGCCGGCGCGGCGGAATGAAACGAGTCGAACTGGATACCTTTCAGGTCACCAGAGCTGCTGAAGAGGAAGCTGATGTCGACCTGGCCCAGCAGCTCACAGGATCGGCAGCCATCGCGGACTGAATAGACACTGGTAAACCGTTGTCCTCCATCCGGCAATCTTTCGGAAGCTGGTTCCGAGATCCCGGGCTGCGCTTCTGCGGGAAACAGTTTCGCGCGGGGGTGAGCTTCAAGCATTTCACGGTATCCAGAATCGTTCTGCATTTGTGATTCCGGCAGCTGTTCGAGGTTGTTCAAATCGACGATCGCAGGGGTACCGTTCAAAAGCACCCAGGAAGAATGCACTTCCTTTCCAGCGGGGAAGTATGCAATGCCGAGATCGACTGCGTCCAGAGGATGGAAGTACGTCAGTAGCGCAACCGTGCCGTGATTGAGCTCAGCGTAGCTGCGGGTGAAATTGACCGCGTCTTCTGAGACGCCCTCACCGGCCATCTTTTCGGCAAAGCAATCGCTGAAATTGCCAGCGGCAACGCAGCCTTGCTGAATCCGGCCAAGGTCGCTGAGCGATGGGTTCCACACTGCGGAAGAGCTGATGATTTCATCCGTGTCGTCACTTGCCTGCACTTCAAGGTAGGCCACATAACCCGCTGCCACCACGACCATTAGGGCCAGACCGGCCTTGATTCTCCAATGACGCGCCATCCCCTTCACCTCGTCGCTCCCATACTGTTCGGCCAGCAGCTACAACACGCGCAGAAGAGACTTGTTGCTGCACATCTTAACAGCTTGGGAGTTTCGAACTCCGGTGCAGGAAGATCAATTTTTGTGTCTGAGACACTGGGCGTGACCCGGGAGCTAAAATCGCGAAGTACAGCAGAGGCTCTGTTCGCTGGTAATGGGCGAAAGTGACTGCTAACAATAATTTACAAATAGCTTCTTTATAATATCGGGATAGATGGTCTAAAAAGCACAGGTCAGCTAAGACTCAGTTTTTCGTATCGCCAGGAGTAACGCGTATTCCCCCCGCTAAAGAGGTCTTGGAGCAGGAAAGAGGAGCCGCGGCCGAATACCGGTCAGAGGGCGCAGTTCGGTTCGGATTAGTGAGCGAGTGGCTCGTGCTGGCGTTTGCGGCAGTTATTTTCCTTGGCTGTATTGTCTCGCCTCCCAGCCTCATGGACGACGTCGACGCGGCCCACGGCCAGCTTGCCCGCAACATGATTCGTACTGGCGATTGGGTGATCCCCCAGCTTGATGGGGTGCCGTACATGGAGAAGGCGCCTCTCCCTTACTGGCTCATCGCGATCTCCTACATGATTTTCGGCGTGCATGACTGGGCAGCACGTATACCATTTGCCCTGGGCTCCATTCTGCTGTGTTGGGTCACAATGCGTTATGCGCGTTGGGCATTCGGCCGCCGTGCGGGCGGGTATGCGGGGCTCGCGATGGCGACCTGCGTAGGGCTCTTTCTATTTACGCGCATCCTCATTCCTGACGTTCTGGTAACGCTCTGCGTGGCAGTCTGTTTTTGGGCGTTTCAGCGGGCGCTGAACGAGGACGAAGAGGAAGCTTATCCACAGCGCTGGGCGGCGGCAATGGCCGCGAGCATGGCGGTTGGGGTGTTGTTGAAAGGGCTGATCGCCATCGTCGTGCCAATGGGCGGCATCCTGCTCTACCTGGCTCTCACCGGCCGGCTACTTCGGCGGGAGACATGGAAACGGATGCACATTGTATCCGGCATGGCAATCTTTCTGGCCATTGCCGTGCCCTGGCACATGATGGCGACCTTGCGCATGCCGCCGCACTTTGACTTCACCTTCAAGAGTGTTCCGGGGGAGTATCACGGCTTCTTCTGGTTCTATTTTATGAACGAGCACGTGCTGCGGTTCTTGGGAAGGCGATACCCGCACGATTACAACACCGTTCCATTGGCGCTTTTCTGGCTGTTGAACCTCGTATGGCTATTCCCCTGGAGCCTGTTCTTGCCGGCCGCGGTCAAGTTGAATTACAGGCCTTTGTTCCGCGGTGCGAGCACGCGCCTGCTGCTCTTGTGCTGGACTGGATTCCTGCTCCTGTTTTTCAGCTTCTCGACCACCCAGGAATACTATTCCATGCCGATCTACCCAGCTCTGGCGATGTTGGCTGCTTCTGCGCTGGACAATGAAGCCAAATGGACCAACGTTGCACGCAAGGTACTCGGGGCTATTGCGAGCGCTGCAACCGTGATTCTGCTCGCGCTATGGTTCAAAATTCGCCACCTTCCCACGGCTGGCGACATCTCGCATGCCTTGCAGCAACATCCGGACGCCTACACACTCTCACTCGGGCACATGGGCGATCTTACTTTGGGTGCTTTTGCCTACCTCCGGGCACCGCTGCTTCTGGCTTCCCTCGCCTTCCTCATTGGTGCTGTTGGCGCGCTGTTCCGCTCCGGACGCTACTTGCTCATTACTAGTGCAGTGATGATGGCAATGTTCTTCCATGCGAGCAGGATGGCCCTGGTGACCTTTGATCCATATCTTTCCTCCCGCCCTCTCGCTAAAGTGCTCATGGTTTCACCGAAAGGCGACTTGATTGTTGACGGAGCGTATTATCCTTTCTCTTCAGTCCTTTTTTACGCTGACCGGACGGCTTTACTGTTGAACGGTCGAAAAACAAACCTCCAGTATGGTTCGTACGCTCCGGGTGCGGCACAGGCGTTTATTACCGATCAGCAGTTTCAGCAGCTTTGGAGTGGCAGTGCGAGGTATTATCTTGTGGCGGAAGCTGGCAGGACTGCAGAATTAGCGCGCTTGGCCGGTGGACGGTTGTACACGATAGCGGAAAGCGGCGGCAAATCACTGTTCTGTAACAGCCCGTCGGGTGCGACTGCGGGCACACTCTCCGGAAGGGAGATTACACACGGACCATGGTAGTGCTCACGGCAGTGTTCGGGATTCTACTTGCAGGGTCGCTCGTTTTTTGTGTGCTTGTGATTTTTGCCACCAGAGATTACCTCCGGGTGCCGCATCGCGCCGCATCGGTATTGCCGCCTGTGAGCATACTCAAGCCGCTCTGCGGACATGATGAGGGGCTGGAGGAGAACCTGCGCAGCTTCTTTGTCCAGGACTATCCAGAATACGAAGTTTTGCTGGGCGTGCACCGCCTGGATGATCCAGCGTGCCCGATCGCCGAGCGGCTGATCGAGGAATATGCAGACAAAGTCACGGCTCGAATCGTGGTCACAGGTGAATCACCGATTCCTAATGCGAAGGCGTTCACCCTCAAACGTCTGGTGATCGAGAGCCGGCACGAGATTCTCGCGATGGCTGACAGTGATGTGCGGGTTGCGAAAGATTTTCTGCGACGTATCGCCGCCGAATTTGAAGACCGTGCGGTCGGCCTGATTACCTGTCCTTACCGTGCCGTTGGCGGCGCCAGCCTCTGGTCACGTCTTGAAGCGATCGGCATGAACACCGAACTGCTGGGCGGAGTCGTGGTTGCACGCATGATCGAAGGGATGAAGTTTGCCCTTGGCTGCGCGCTTGCCGTCCGCCGCGACGTTCTTGAAGAGATGGGCGGCTTCGCATATCTGCAGGAATTCCTTGCCGAAGACTTTGTGATCGGAAGTCGCGCAGCTGAACTGGGACACACTGTGCTGCTGTCCTCCTCGGTGATCGAACATCGGATTGGAAGCCAGGCAATGCTTCGCAATCTTACCCACCGGCTCCGCTGGGCGAGGAGCACGCGTCGCTCCCGTCCACTGGGCTATTATGGCCAGATCTTTACTTATCCCCTGCCTCTGGCCCTGCTGCTCTTCGCGGTTCATCCAGCTGCGTGGCCTATGCTCGTCATCACCCTCGTCACACGTTCCAGTGCCGCCATCGCGACAGGCCATTTTATGGTGCGCGATCCCTTACTGGTCGAGCAATGGTGGTTGTTGCCGGTGCAGGACATCCTCGGATTCTTTGTCTGGCTGGGGGGGTTTCTTGGCGACAAAATCGTATGGCGCGACCGGAAGATTACCGTGCTTCGTGATGGCCGTCTGGAAGTGAATTCCTAACAGTCAAAGTCCGAAGAAGCAAAACCCCCGACTTCCGCCGGGGGTTGGTTGTGTCTCGCTTTCAGAGAGTCGAGCTGCGGTTTATTTGGAGCAGCTGCTGGCAATCATCTTTACTTTTTTCACATTGAAAGTCTGCGAGCCGGAGCTGCTGCCGGTCGAACCCATGCTGCCAGAAGCGCCCGCGCCACCCGCACTTGCGCTGCCCGAGGCGCTCGGGTTGGCGCCAGCCGCGCTTGACTCACTGCCCGGAGTTCCACTGATCTTCACCTGATGGCCAACGTGCTCGCTCAGCTTCGAGGTGTCGCCCGCGAGAGTATACGTGGTGCCGCTTGCGGAATCAGTCAGCGTGTAGTTGCCGGCCGAACCAGCCAGGCAGCCAGTGATCGACTGGCCATTGCCGCTCGAAGTCTCAGTTGTCTGGGTGGTTGTAGTAGTGGTGCTGCTGCTGCTGGGCGCAGTGCTTTGACCGGAGCTGCTGGGATAGCTGCTGCTCGGGCTGGTCTGTGACCCTGAACTGCTCGGGCTGGTCGATTGATCCGTGCTGCTCGGGCTGGTCTGTGATCCTGAGCTGCTCGGACTTGTCTGTGAACTGCTCGGGCTGGTTGACTGGTCAGTGCTGCTCGGGCTGCTTGTGCTTGATCCTGAGCTGCTCGGACTCGTCGTGGACTGCGTTGTCGAGTTCGTTGTGCTTTGTGTCTGCGAGCTGCTGTTGTCCGGCGATGTGCTCTGTGGTGAGCTGCTTTGCGCAACCACCCAAACGGCTGAGAGAAGCAGGATCGCTGTGATTAGGTACGTCTTTCTCATTCAAATCCTCCTGGTACTTTGGCCTGGTGGCTCCCCGGCCCTGAGTCGTTACAAGTGGCGCTGGCAAGTTTAGATATGCCCACGAGGCGCGGGTTTGCCTCCGCTCTCTCGATATCGAGAGCTGAGGAATTCGACAAACGCAGACCTCGCCGAAGCCGGGTCGAACTCCTCGTATTAAGGACCTTAGAGACTAGTTCCGTGAGCTAACACTCATCAGACAAGATCCCAGCGGATTCAAGCGACCTTCTTGCGCCGAAGTCCGCTAATAGCGGAGCGCGCCTTCTTTTCTGCTTCCTCCTTTGAGTCGGCCTCACCGGAGGCGACAAGCTCTTCCACAGGGCGGACGCGAAAGATTCTGTAACGCCACTTCAACGCGAGTTGAGTAAGCGGGTCACGGGGTTGTTCCAGATCGTAAGCAAAATCACCTTCATGAATCCGCATAAGAAGCTCCTTGAGCGCAATTGAATAGATGATGAAGATGCGGAAGCACGACTGAAGGTAGCTCTGCGGCGGAGCAATGCATTGCCTTGATGAAAGATGAGGGCGGAGCATTTCCCGGAAGGAAATGTGACGGCAATCACACTGGCTTGTGCTCTCTGTTCGAACGTGACTGGGGTCACAGCCCGTTGAAGGAGGAGAGAAGAAGATCGACAGTTGGCCGAAATCGGAGTCCGTTCTCTTTATGAGCGGCTCCCGTGGCCAGGCCGGAACCCATGAGGCGTCGCAGATCCGGGGCTGACGCGCCTCCAGTTGGTTTCAGCTGGAGTCCGGCCGGCCACGTAAATGGTTTTGTGCCGGCGCCCCGGAAATAAAGGGGGAATCATAAATGAGGCTAAATTCGCGCAAGTTCTTCGTTGTTATTCTGTGCCTGTTTGTAAGTCTTGCACTCTGCACTTCTGCAATCGCCCAGGATAACGCTGCCCTGTACAAGGCAAAATGCGCTTCCTGCCATGCGGCAGATGGAAGCGGGAACACTCCGGTCGGAACCAAGCTCGGCGTAAAGTCATTCGCTGCTCCCGAAGTTGCGAAGCATACTGACGCTGAGTGGACTGACATCACCAAGAAGGGCCAGGGAAAGATGCCGAGCTACGATGGCAAACTGAGTGACGATCAGATCAAGGATTTGATCAAGTTTTGCCGCGGGCTGGTGAAGTAGCAACGTTAACGACACATCGGTCCCCCTCCGATGCGCAAGCAAGCGCCCGCGGCAATTTCGCGGACGGTCGGGTGAAGTGATGAACCGATCCTGGGTATTCTTCGTCCTTGTACTTTTTTCAGGTGCGGCGATGGCACAAAACCATCCCGCCAATGTCAACAAATCGGCGCAGAGCAGCGTTGGGGCTCCCAATAATGAGCTCTGTATCTCCTGCCATAGTGACGTAAGCGACAAAGTGAAAAAGCAGGTGCACGCGTCCGTTGCGTGCCAGAGCTGCCATGCAAAACACGAAGAATACCCACATCCGGAAGGTATTGCGAAGCCGGCATGCGCAAGCTGCCATACCAATATGGCCAGTGACTACGCACGAAGCGCTCACGCGCAGGCGGTAAAGAACGGTAACAGCGCAGCGCCGGACTGCGCTACCTGCCACGGCAAAGCGCACGAAATCGAAAGCACCAAGACTACGCAATTTCGTTCGGCTGTTCCAGGCCTGTGCGGAAGCTGCCATTCTGACGTAGTCACGGAATTTGAAGGTAGTGTTCACGGACAGGCAATTGCCCAGGGGATCATGCAGGCGCCAGTCTGCACAGATTGCCACGGTGAACACTCCATCCTGCCGCCCACCAATTCAGCGTCCACGGTGAACCCCAACCACATACGAGACACCTGCGCAGGCTGCCATGCCAGTGTGCGGCTCTCAAACCGATTCGGCTTGCCGTCGGACAGGATCGTAAGCTTTGACGCGTCTTATCACGGCCTGGCTTCGAAATCGGGTGCCCAGACCGTAGCCAATTGCGCGAGCTGCCACGGCGTGCACAACATCCGCGCTTCATCCGACGCCAAATCCACCATCAACAGTGCGAACCTGGCAAAGACTTGTGGGCAATGTCACGAAGGAGCGGGGACACGTTTCGCGCTGGGTGCGGTCCATACGAGCAATGGAAACGTGGAGCATGCGGCCGTCAAGTGGGTGCGCTGGTTCTATCTCGCTATCATCCCGCTCACCATTGGTTTTATGTTCCTGCACAACTTCGGCGACTGGCTGCACAAGCTGCTCCGGCTCCGTTTCAACGGGTCGTTGCCGGAAGCCCCGGTCGTGGATGAAGATGCGCCGCTGCGCACCTATCCCGCGGAGCGGATTCAACATGCGGCTCTGGCGATCTCGTTTATTGTGCTGGCCTGGACAGGATTCGCACTGAAATACCCGGAAAGCTGGTGGGCGCGGCCGATCCTGTTGTTTGAGAGCTCGCATTCTTTGCGCGGGATCATCCATCGTGGCGCGTCGGTGATCTTCATGTCAGCCGCGCTGGCTCATGTCCTTTCCCTGATCGTCAGCAAAAAGTTGCGCAATCACTGGCTGTCACTGGCGCCGAGCCTGAACGACCTCCGCGAACTGGCGGGCAATTTCGCCTACAACCTGGGACTCTCGAGAAGGCAGCCGGTACGCTCGCCCCACAGCTATGTGGAAAAGGCCGAATACTGGGCGCTGGTGTGGGGATCGGTGGTCATGGTCGTAACCGGGGTGCTGCTGTGGGGGAATGATCTTGCGTTGCGACTGATGCCCAAGGTGGTACTCGATATCGCTACCTCTGTTCATTTCTATGAAGCGGTACTCGCGACGCTGGCGATCGTGGTGTGGCATTTTTATTTCGTCATTTTTGACCCTGACGTTTATCCCATGGACTCTGCATGGCTGACCGGTAAGTCGCCCCGGAAAGAGCCTGGAGAGCGCGAGCCGCACGCCGGGGCGACGCATGCATAAGATCGCTCGGCGGCGATGGCTGGTAATCATCGCATTCCTCGCAATGGCGGCTCTGGCCTTCTCGCGACAAGCGAAAGAGCCGGCCAAAGAGCAGCCAAAAGAGCCTGCAAAAGCCGCGGAGAAGAAAGAGGACCCGAGCGAAACCTGCCTGGCCTGTCACAGCGAGAAAACGATGACGACCAGGCATGGAAAGCAAACCATATCCCTCTATGTGGACGGGAAGCGGTTTGCGAAGTCCGTGCATGCAGAGCTTTCCTGCACGGGATGCCATAGCGATCTCGATCCAGACAACATTCCGCATCCTACACCGGCCAAAGTCGATTGCAGTAACTGTCATGCGCAGGAAGGGAAGCAGCACGCCGCCTCGCTGCACGGGAAGGCCCTTGCCAAAGGGGATTCACTGGCACCGAGATGCGTGAGCTGCCACGGAAATCACGATATTGTTCCGGTAAAGGACCGCGATTCAGCGGTGGCGCCGCTGAAAGTTCCATTCGTCTGCGGCAAGTGTCACAGCGAGGGAACACCCGTCCAGCAGACCCGGAATATCCCACAGCATGACATCCTGACAAACTATTCTGAAAGCATTCACGGTGAAGGCTTGCTGAAGCGCGGGCTTACGGTTGCGCCGAACTGCGCTTCCTGCCACACAGCGCATAACATCCTGCCGCACACGGACCCAAATTCATCCATAGCACGCAAGAATATCGCTTCTACCTGCACCAGGTGCCACTCGCAGATCGAAGAAGTACACAGGAAGACGATCAAAGGTGAGTTGTGGGAGAAAGAAGCCCACGTCCTGCCGGCCTGCGTTGATTGTCATCAGCCGCACAAGATCCGGAAGGTTTATTACGCGCAGGGAATGGCAGACGCTGATTGCCTGCGTTGCCATGCGAACGACAACCTCCGGTCCAAGGACGGCCGGACCATGTTTGTGAACGCGGCGGAGATGCCCGGCTCGCGCCATGCAAAGGTCGCGTGCAGCCAGTGCCACTCGGAAGTGAATGCATCCCGGGTGCGTCCGTGTGAGACGATCACGAAGAAGGTGGATTGCAGCGCCTGCCATGCCGAGGTGGCCCAGCAGTACCAACGCAGCGTACACGGGCAACTGCATGCGAAAGACGATCCAAATGCGCCGGTATGTCGCGACTGTCACGGTACGCATAAGATTCTTGGCAAGCGAGATGTGAATTCGCCGTCTTTCCCGACCAATGTGCCTGGGTTGTGCGCGAACTGCCACCGTGAAGGCATGAAGGCGGCGGTCCGGTATAAGGGCGAGCAGCACGAGATCATTGCTAACTACTCGGAGAGTATCCACGGCAAGGGCCTGCTGAAGAGCGGACTCACTGTGACGGCGACTTGCACGAGTTGCCACACCGCACATCGCGAACTGCCGAAGACAGATCCGGAATCCACCGTAAATCCGAAGAACGTACCGCAGACCTGCGGGGTCTGCCATAACGGGATTCAGGAACAGTTCTCGCACAGCGTGCATGCGGCTGCCAATGATCACAGCGGCAAGCAACTGCCGGTATGCAGTGACTGCCATACGGCGCACACCATCCAACGCGCCGATCAGGACCAGTTCAAGCTGGAGATCATGAACAAGTGCGGGCGCTGTCACGCCGCGATTGCAGAGACATATTTCGAAACCTATCACGGCAAGGTTTCGCGGCTTGGCTACACGAAAACGGCAAAGTGTTACGACTGCCACGGGGCCCATGACATCCGGAACGTGAATGATCCGCAGTCACACCTGAGCCGGGCCAACGTGGTCGCCACGTGCCAGAAATGCCACACCGGGGCAACACGACGCTTTGCCGGGTATCTGACGCACGCGACGCATCACGATCCTCGCAAGTTCCCGTTTCTTTTCTGGACGTTCTGGGGAATGACCTCATTGCTGGTGAGCACATTCATGATTGGTGGACTGCACACTCTGCTCTGGTTCCCCAAGGCGATGCAAATGCGGCGTGAGTTACGTGCCGAAGAGGCGAGAGAAGCCGCACAATCCAGTGCTGATGAGAAGCAAGCAGGAAGAGAGGCAAAGTGATGTCGTCGACTGCCAAAGCACCGGAGGTGGTGAGCCGGCCAGAGCAGGTGACTGTTCCGCCCACAACCACCGGGCCGCACAAGCAGCTTGAGTACGTGCGCTTTCAGCCGCGGTACAGGGTGATGCACGCTTGCATGGTGCTCAGCTTCATCACGCTTGCGCTGACCGGGCTCTCCCTCAAATTCTCATACACCGCATGGGCGGCGAGGCTCTCCCGCATCCTGGGTGGATTCGAAACGGCAGGCTTTATCCATCGCAGCGCTGCAGTGCTGATGTTCACTGTCTTCATAGGGCACCTGGCCGACATAGTGCGGACAAAAAAGCGTCAGCGCAGGTCCTGGGGAGAAATGCTGTTCGGAAAAGACAGCCTGCTGCTTAACGGCCAGGACCTGCGCGAGTTCCTCGCCACAATGAGGTGGTTCCTGGGCCTTGGGCCTCGGCCGCGATACGGCCGCTGGACCTACTGGGAGAAGTTCGACTACTTCGCAGTGTTCTGGGGCATTTTCGTAATTGGGTCAACCGGCCTGACCTTGTGGTTCCCGATCCTCTTCACTCGACTGCTGCCTGGGTGGTTCATCAACGTTGCAACTATCATCCACAGCGACGAAGCGTTGCTGGCCACCGGATTCATCTTCACCATTCACTTCTTCAACACGCACCTGCGTCCTGAAAAATTTCCCATGGACATCACGGTGTTCACCGGACACATGCCGCTGGCGGAACTGAAGCGCGACAAGCCGCGCGAGTACGAGGAACTGGTTGCAAGTGGAGGGCTCGAAGAGCATCTGGCCGAGCCGCACCAGCCAATCGTGGTTAAGACAGTGCGATTTTTTGCCTGGATAGCGCTGGGCACCGGGTTCAGTATCGTGGTTTGGATCATTTACGCGATGATCTTCGCCTATCGCTAATCCGACGAGGCACGAGAGTCCGCTTTTCTTTTCAAGAGTCCTGATGCTGTCTTATGATGTCAGCGCTTTGCTTGTGATTGATATCACAGTAGCTGGGTGCGCTCATTCCGGATAATGAGGGTTCTTGTTCAGGGGAGGGAAAGCGACCGATGCGCAGCCTTCGCCAATGGCTTAGACCACTGGTTTACCTTTCGAACAATGTCCTGAGCCTTACCGGCGTGGTCATTGTGACAACAGCAACCCTGCTGTGGCTCTACTTCCTGCAAGTCACGATCCGCGGAAACATACCTCACCCGTACCTGGGAATTCTGATCTATCTCCTCATCCCGGGGCTTTTCATTCTTGGGCTGATCCTGATCCCGCTCGGGATCTGGTGGAACCGGCGCACCAAGACGAAAAAGGGTGAGATGCCGGCAGAGTTCCCGCCCCTTGATCCTTCAAATCCAGACCTGCGGCGGCTTATAGGGTTCGTCGGAGTCACCACGATCCTGAACATCATCATCACGATGCAGTTCACCTACAGTGCCGTGAACTACATGGATAGCGTCAGCTTCTGCGGGCAGACCTGCCACACCGTGATGAGGCCCGAATTTACGGCTCACCAGCTCTCACCGCACTCGAAGGTGGAGTGCGTCAATTGTCATATCGGGCCGGGAGCCTCATGGTTTGTGAAGAGCAAGCTGTCTGGGGCAGGGCAGTTGGTTGCAGTCGCCCTGAATAACTATCCGCGCCCAATTCCGGCTCCCGTGCGGAACCTGCGCCCGGCCCGCGAAACGTGCGAGACCTGCCACTGGCCGCAGAAGTTCGACGAAGACCGGCTGCGCGACATCGTGAGCTACGGAAACGACGAGCAAAATACGCAAACTCATACTGTGCTGATGCTGCACCTTGGCGGCGGACGCAGCCGGGTTGGCATTCACGGACGTCACGTGGGCGAGGGAATCACGGTGCGCTACTACGCCAGCGACGAAAAGCGCGAAAACATCCCGTGGGTTGAGTATTCGTCGGGCGGAACGACCACCGTGTATGCTGCAGCGGGCGCCTCCAAGCCGGATGACGCAAAGCTCAGAACGATGGATTGCATCGATTGCCATAACCGGCCGACGCACATTTATCTCCTGCCGGAACGGGCTATTGACCGGGCGATCGCGACAGGAGATATCTCTCCCACCTTGCCGTTCGTTAAGAAGACGGCGGTTTCGATCCTGAAACAGGAGTATGCGACCAGCCAGGATGCTGACGCAAAGATTCCAGCAGCTCTTGAGAATTTCTACAAGAACAACTACGCCCAGGTCTACGCGGAAAGACGCGGCGACATCAGCCGTGCAGCCCAGGCGGTAAAAGCTGCTTACGATAACAACGTGTTCCCGGAGATGAAAGTCACATGGGGAACGTACGCGAACAATCTCGGCCATACGGACTTTACTGGTTGTTTCCGCTGCCACGACGAAGCGCACTCCTCGACGGACGGCAAGACGATCACGCAGGACTGCAGTGCGTGCCACAACCTGCTGGCTTCTGACGAGAAGAACCCGAAGATACTGGTGGACCTGGGGCTGGAGAAAGCTCCCGCGGAAGCACCGAAGACGGACGCGAATAAGAAAGTGAAGAAATAAAGCTGTTCGCTGGACTGGTTTGAGGAGCGCCTGCACAGAGCAGCAGGCGCGTTCTATTTTTTCTTCGCGGCAATTTGCGACTGTGTCCGGCTGTTGGCCACCGAGTGGCTGCCGCCCTGCAGCGTGCCAGCATCATTTTTTTCCAGCAACTGGTATGCCTGCGTGATGGTCAGATCGTCGGCAACGCGGTGGTAGTCGGTCTTGATCTCACGCTGACGCGCCACAATGTTCTTGAAGAGAATTGCATGGCCGGTCATGTTCACGTCGAGTTCGGTTACGTCCCAGTGCCCGTCACCAACATTTTTCTGCACAACACTGAAGGTGCCCCCCTTGTTCAATCGCGCCAGGAAGCCCCATCCAAATGTGACATCTTCAAAAAGCTGACCCTGGATTTTTGAAAGGTGTCGCGCCGCCGGGTCAACCCACATTGAACCGGAAAGCGATTTGAAAACCTGAAGTTCGCGGGTTGGGGCATCGTAGTGTGGATTGGGGAAGAAACTGAGGCGGATCAAGCCAGCTTCTTCGCCTGCATACTTGAAGACAAAGGCGTCAGGAATGGCTTTGAGCATCTGCACGGCTTTATCAGTATCTTCTTTCTCACGCTTGGTCCGTTTGGCCCGCTCTTCCTCGCTGTTGACCAGCTTCTGCATGCGCTCTTCGTCCTTGCGCCGCTCGTCCTGGGTGAGGGGCTTCCCCGCGATGAGCAAGGTGCGGGCAAGCTGGCCTTCTCGGGTTTCCACTACGTCGCGATCATAGTTGTTCTTTTCATCTTCACGGTGAAAGCGGTAGCGCCAGAGCGTGTGGTCCTTTGCGTCTGAGTCGATCTCGTTCTTGATGATGTCGCGTATGTAGGAGGTAGCGTCTTTGGGAAGATCAGGACGAGGCGGTACAGAGATGGCCGGCGGCGACTGGGGGAAGGCCGCCGCGGCGCACAAAACCGCCAGCAGATACACCAACACGCGATAGCGAGAGAGAAGAAACATTGCCGTCAGATCCGAACCAGTTACTTTCTTTAGACGCTCAAACCCAAGCAGCTGGTTGCAATTTTAAGCAAGCGCCCGGGATCGCGCTATTGGAAAGAAGACGCTATCTCCAGCAGCATCGCGAGCTTTGTCCAAACGGCGGAAGAGTTGCCTGTAACGCGAGAAGGCGGCCGTGTGGCCGCCCTCTCACTCGACCCTTTCGGAAAAGGCAGTCCCATTGGCTCAAATCGCCGCGACCTGATGAGAGACTGCTGTTCCCCTGGTTTCAGTCTCTCTGGCCGTGACATTTCCGTCCGGTCGATGTCTTTACTGAAATGCAAACAGATGGCCAAACAGATCAGCCGTCTGAAGATTTGGTATTTCGCTAAGCCGATGAAAAATAAGGAGTAATGCCGTGATATTTATATGGTTACTAGAAGGTAACGATGCGCCTCATTTTCAGGAGAGATGTTGGGAATCGGAGTGCCACGGATAAGCACCGGGTTACCTTTCAGGTGCACTCCTACAGTAACTATTTCAATTGAGAAAGGCGGGAGTACACTACCGAACAATTTCATTGATGGCGAGTTGACGGGCAAGAGTTTGGTCGCGCGTCGACCTCGTCTCCAACCCCCGGGTGAGAAGCGACCCTTTCGATTGAAAGCTTGTTTTGACTGGCTGCGCGGGATGCTTGCGGACCGCGTGGCGCCGCTCCCGGAATGAAGTGCCGGCCCAAGAGGGAGAATCTCGGAGCGGACGTGGCGGCGCAAGAAAGTAATCTCAACCAAAGGAACAAAGACGTCATGTGGAAAGCGAGACCTGAGGACAATCAACCCATGAGCACCAACCAGGCGCAGGGTACAAACGCCAGTTCATCCACCGTCGCTGCCACCGCGACACCGAGCTTTAACGCAGCCCCCAAAGAGCCGAGCAAAAATGCCAGCTACTCAGAAAGAGCCGACGTTGGACACATCGGGAAATCGGTGGTGATCCGGGGAGAGCTCACGGGCAATGAAGATCTCTATCTGGACGGCGAGATTGAGGGGAATATTGACCTCCGCGATCACAAACTGGTGATCGGACCGAACGGAAAAATCAAGGCGACCATCACAGCCCGGGACATAGTGCTGCATGGCCGGGTGGAAGGGAACGTCTCCGCCACCGAACGTGTGGAACTCAAGAAGTCCTGCACCCTGGTCGGCGACGTGAGCACCACTCGCATCGTGATCGAAGACGGCGCTTTCTTCAAGGGGGCGATCGATATCAAGCAGGAAAAGGACAATCGCTCGGAGGCGCGAAAATCGAGTGCGGCCTCTGCAGGCGCGGCTTCGGGTACGGGCATGAGCGGGATCAGCTATAACGCTGGTTCCGGTTCTCAGGGTTCCTTTATGGACCCGAAATAGAGTACGATTGGGGGAGCCATGAGCTCCCCCAGTTCAGGATTCATGCGCTGGTTTCGCGGTTCAGAACCGGCGGAAGGCAAAGCTGAAAAAGCTGGCCAGGAATCTCCCCGGACCAAGAGACGCTCCATTGGTCTGGGAGAGTTCATGCGTGGTCTGAAGGGCAGCGGGGAAGAGAAACCCTGCGTTCTCGATCTCGGGTCCACCTCACCTACCAATATCAATTTTCTTATCGAACAGGGAATGCGCGTCTGCAGTGAAGATGTGCTCCGCGCGTGCAAGGACCTCGAATACCTGGTGAAGCAGGAAGACGGCACAGAAAGCTTTAACGTGGAGAAGTTTTTTGCCGAGAACCTGAACTACCAGGATAACCAGTTCGACGCGATCCTATGCTGGGATGCAACCGATTATCTTCCCGAACCGCTGGTAAAGCCCCTGGTGGACCGCCTCTACAGATTCCTTAAACCTCACGGGACGCTGCTCGCGTTTTTCCATGATAAAGACGCCGGGCCAGAGACGCCTTACTGCCGCTATCACATTGTACAGACAGATACTTTGGAACTGGAGGCACGGCCGAGTTTCCGTCTGCAACGCATCTTTAATAACCGCCATGTCGAGAATCTGTTTAAAGACTTCGCATCGAGGAAATTTTTCCTGGGCCGTGACAACTTCCGAGAAGTGATCATCGTTCGCTAACGTAGTTTTTACGTTCGTGCTCTGGACAGATTAGGCTTTTTGCTTCCTCAAAGTGGTATCGAACTGCCAACTCCTCAAAAGGTTTTCTCCCAGAAAAACACTTCATCACTGTGACTGGGCCAAAAACGCAACAATGAGTCTGATTAAGTAACTGAAAATAAATAGCTTACAAAACATTGCAAAAAAGCCTTGGAATGTCCGTTCCTTGGGCACGCGGATTGCTTTGTATCCTCGCGTGCCACTTGATGTGAACGATCAGTCCCCCACTCGGGTAGAAAAGAGGTAGATCGACCATGGCAAGCAGTTTCTCAGGCTTTTTCGAAAATGCAGGCATTTGGGCGCCGGCAGCTGAAGCACAGAGAGCCAATTACAGCGAGATCTACAACCGGCATTGCCACCGCATTTATACTCTCGCTTTCCTGATGACAGATAACGAACTCGTGGCTGAGCAGGTTTCGGCCGACACATTCCTGCGCGCGTTTGCGCGCAATGACTCCCCAGCAACAGAGCAGATAGATCAGGCCTTCCTGGCGGAAATTCGCGAGATGATGCCGGTAGGCACGCTCACGCTGAATGCGAACGAGACCAGCGCCTCTACCAATATCCGCGGCAACATGAAGCGGATCCATCTGGAACGGGCCGTCGTAGAACTTCCGGCCACAGAGCGGATGATCTTCCTGCTGCATGACGTGGAAGGATATGAGCACGAGAAGATCGCGCGCCTGCTTGGAATCAGCCCCGATGAGTCGAAGATGGGATTACATCAGGCTCGCGTCCAGGTTCGCGAGTCAGTGGCTTCAATGTCGTAGTCGCTTTATCTCCTCTCCTTATTGTTCTCGCCCTTCGGACCGGGAAATCCGAAGGGCTTTTTTTGGTATTGGAAAAAACTGCAAGGGATTGATAAAGAGCGAAGAAGGTTAGGGATTTCTCAGAGAAGAGGGGCGAAATGCACTCCCAAGTGTTTAATTATGTTAATTTCGCCCGGTTCTGCAACTTTTTCGAAAAGAAGTCGTCTATGTTAGTAACAACAACATACGCAGTACCCCCACGTGGGCGTCGACCCTATACCGACGCCCACTTTACTTTTCTGGGCGCATATTCCCGGGCCCATGTTCTAACGCCACAAGAGTTCCCGATACCATTCGGTTGATCGATTTGAATTTCGCTTCGTCCGGGCTTTCGCAGCAGAAGTGGATGTGACCACGTTGCCAAGCCTCTGGCAGGGCAACAAAGTGAGCCATCAAGTACTCTAATAGTCGTTTGAGCAATTGGGAGTGCTGGAGGAGTGCAAATGGACTGGAAGAAGGCGTTGATTTATGGATCGTTCGCGGCAGGTGCGGTGCTCTTCCTTACGGGACGCCGTCCGGTGGGACTCGCCATAGCGGGCATAGGCGTGGCGACACTCGCGTCAGAAAACCCGGAGCGTTTCGAGGACCTGTGGCGACGCATGCCAGAGTATGTGGAGAAGGGAACGAAGTTCGTAGATATGGCTGCGGCGTTCCTGGAAAGAATCGGGGAACATCAGGGCGGGTACAGGAACATTCCGGTCGCTGGCGGCGGCCGATACTAGAATCGAAAAAGCCGGGCCTGAAACTATGGCTGAAAATCAAAACCCCGGAGGACTGTTTGGCCCATCCGGGGAATTTTTTGCCCAAATCAATCCAAGCTTAACTACCCCGTCGCCGTTTCCCCCAGGTTTTGTAATTCAGCGCCGGAGAGCATGTTGCTCTTCATGACCGGTTAAGGTGAGTTGAGTATCGGGCGCATTAGTGTGTTTCAACATTCAGGGAAATCCTTAACGACAATTCAATTAGACCTTAGGCCAGTGTTGAAGCACTGACATCCTCGTCTAATCTTCAATCATCCCACCATCGCAAGCGAAGCTCCCTGCCCGGGAAGCTGAAATGAAACAACTGATCGCAATCTTATGCTTTCTCGCGGTGCCCGTAATGTACGGGGCAGATCGCGATCCTCATCTCACCGAGAAAGGCTGCGGCGCCATCCTAAGCCACTCCAGCTTCGCGCACGGATACCGGCACGGTTATGAGGAAGGCTTTCATTTCGGTAACCTCGACGTGAACATGGCGCGTCCACAGCGCACGAAATGGCAGCAATTCAAGGAGTTTCACAGCCACTATTCAAGCGAATTTGGACCGCGATCTTCCTTCGACGCCGGCTTCAAGGCCGGCGCACTGGTGGGATACGCCGACGGGTATAGGGGAACCAACTTCCGTGTGCTGGAAGAAATGCGACGACTTGGAAAAGAAACGTTCGCAGCCTCGGCCGAGTTTGATAATGGCATGGCCTCCGGTTATCGAGACGGCCTGGGACAGCAGGCAGGGACCCACCGCAACGGAACGGGCCGCTCCTGCTCCGCACACGCCAGCCAAACAGATCCGTTTTGCGATGGTTATCATCGCGGATTCGGACTGGGAAAAGCTGACCGCGCGGCTTTGTCCGGTACTCCCGCCATCCTTGAAGCCAGCCGCTAGGGTCAAAAGCAGCCGGTCATTACCTCCTTGCGATCAGTACATGTACCCATCTGGGAAATGGGCAGGTGCCATGGTTCATGATACTTTCAGCTATGCACGTTCGTTTTTTGCGTAAAATGACGTTACAGAAGTCCTGGCCGCGGAAGGAGAGTTGATGAAGGTAGCCACGTCCAAGAAGACAACCATTCACATCGCTGTGGTGGAGAGCGATCCCCTGCGATTCATTGGACTGAAATCACTGTTTGACACGGAACAGGATCTCGAGCTGATTTCAAGCAGCCTGGCGGAGTTAGGGCCGCGCAGGGACATTGATCTGGTGCTCCTTGGGGCAAGGGCAGGGCAGAACCTTTTCGACGTGATGGCTGGACTAAAGGCCGCACGGCCTGACCTGCGCATCATTGTCACCGGCAGCGGCGCGGACGACGAAACCATCCTGAAAGCGCTGGCAGCCGGCGCCAAAGGATATGTGGATGAAGCCGCATCACCAGCGGAGTTTATCCAGGCCATGCGCATCGTCCATCAGGGTTCCGTTTGGGCTCCCCGACGCGTGCTTTCGATTTTTATCGAACGCGTGACCTCTTCGCCGGGACGAATCTTCCCGGCAGGACGCGTGACATTCACTGAACGTGAAAAAGAAGTGCTGGAATTGCTTGTGGCCGGACGGTCTAACAAGGAAATCGGCTCAGTGCTGGGAATTGAAGAGCGCACGGTCAAGGCGCACGTGGCCAAACTCATGCGCAAAGTGGGCGTTCAGAACCGCATCGCATTGTCCGTTCACGCGATTACCCACTCGCTGGTAACCTCCTCCAAATAAGTGCAAGAAAATTTTGATGTAAAAGCCCGGCAGAGCTGCCGGGCTTTGCTTTCGGGGTATCAGGACCAGAGTGGTACGTCTGCCGCATGTGGGCGCGAATCAGCGCCATGATCCCGGACATTGGCCTTCAGGTACATGTACTTACCCCCTTGTCCGACAGGGCCGCCGGTTACTTGCCGGGAAATGCGGCCAGATGGATACTCTTCTCACCTACCACAGAACCTGGGAGACGGGGGTTGGACACGGTCACGAGGGTCGCCGTTTCCAACCCTTTTAACTTTTCCAGCATCTCTGCTTCGTACCCGTTGATACAATTTCACGCTGAGGGGATCCATGAAAAACGTTTTTTGTGTCGTGCTATGCCTGGTGGCGATGAACACCGTGTGTTTCGCCGAGACTGCCGCGGGCCGCGTTGATTCTGCGGCGACCGTGCTGAATGAGATCATGGCGACGCCCGACAAGGGCATTCCGGAAGAGATCCTATCCTCGGCCAAGTGCATCGCCGTGGTGCCGTCCCTGATCAAGGGTGGGTTCGTGGTGGGCGGCGCTCATGGTCGCGGAATGGCTACCTGCCGGACTGAGCAGGGTTGGAGCGCGCCCGCGCCTTTCACGATGACGGGGGGAAGCGTGGGCTTTCAGATCGGCGGCCAGGCCGTGGACCTGGTAATGACAGTGATGAATGATCGTGGCATGCAGGCGCTGCTTGCCAGCAAGTTCAAGGTTGGCGTTGATGCTTCGGCCGCCGCGGGTCCCGTCGGGCGCCATGTGGAGGGCTCAACCGACTGGAAGATGCGCGCTGAAGTGCTCACCTATTCGCGGGCGCGCGGCTTGTTTGCCGGTGTGACGATCAATGGCAACTCGATCCGCCAGGACGAAGACGCGACGCGTGAGCTCTACGGGCGCATGGTGGAGTTCAAGAGCATACTTACCGGAGCTGTTCCTTCTCCTGCCGCGGGTGAGCCGTTTGTCGCGGCGGTTCGCAAAGCCGCTGGAGGATCAACGAATGCGAGTACGCCGCAAAAATCGAACGTCCCAGTGAACCCGCCGGCGACCACTCCAGTCCCAACAACCACCACGACCTCAGCTCCCGCTCCGAGCAGCGCCCCGGCAACAGACAGTGCGCCCGCAACTCCAGCGAACACTGCAGCGCCGGCGACGCCCGCACCCACTCCACATCCTATGCGTTGAGTTTACAGCCGAGCAGAAGTCAAGAAGAACGGGAGCCTTACGGCTCCCGTTTTTCCTGCTGGAATATCAACCCGGATCAGTGCGAGTGTGGGTGCGTGTGGGGCTTGCTCTCGTCGTGCCCCCCTGACGCTGCGCCGTGCTCGTGCTCAGCGTTTTCGTGCTGCTCTGCCTCTTCCTTGAAGACTTCCGGCGCTCCTAAGCTTCCTTTGGCCGGGAGATGCCGCATAAAGCGCACGATGTTCCACATCTCTTCATCGGTGAGGATGCCTTTCCATCCCGGCATGCCGGAAGGCGAGATACCGTTTTCGACGATCCACTTGAGCTGGCCGTCGGTGTACTCCTGAACGTCCTTGGACGCGAGGTCCACCACAGGTGGATCCATTTTCGCGGCGAATGGTACGCCGGTAGCCTGTCCATCAAGGCCGTGGCAGATCTGGCAGTGATGCTGAAAGTGTTCCGCACCTTCTTTTGCCACTTCCGGCGTGTCCGGCACAGGATTTTTCACGTTCTTTCCGCCGATGGTCATATTGTGCTTGATTCCATTGACCATGGAACTCTCCAGCCCGCTTGGTTTGCCTGCCTTACAAGCGGCAAGGAACAGGGCACAGGCGACAATGCCTGTGAGGAACATTCGCATCATGCCGATCTCCTTTGCGTGTTCAACCAACTTCGCCCAAGATTATTCCAGAAACACTAGCTCCAGTTGAATAGAGCTGCGAGCGCGGCGGGCGGTTACCCTGATTTGAAATAAAATTCGAGCAATGTTACCGTCCAATGTTCCCACTGAATGAGAGAGATTCTGGAGTACATCCCGGTCTGGCTGATGGCCAGCGTGATGCGCTGGATGCCGCGGGCGGTGGCGCGGGGCATGTGCATTGGCGTGTCTCTGATGATTTATTGCATCTACGGCCGGCTTCGCCGCGTAGGCATGCGCAACCTCGACCTAGCGTTTCCAGAAAAAACTCAGCAAGAAAAGCAGCGAATCCTGCGGGGCGTGTTCGTGAGTCTGGGACGATTACTGGCCGAATTTTGCCTGTTCCCGCGGTATACGCGAGCGAACGTGGAAAAGCTCGCAATCTACGACGGCTTTGAGCACTTTGCCGAGGCAAAGGCGCGGGGCCGGGGCGTGATCTTTCTTACCGCCCACTTCGGCGGCTGGGAGATAAGTTCGTTCGCGCACTCCATCTATGGACACCCGATGAACATCATCGTGCGGCCGCTTGATAATCGCTACCTGAATGCAATGGTGGAGCGCTATCGCAACATGCACGGCAACAGGACACTTTCGAAACAGGATTATGCTCGCGGCCTGCTCAAACTGCTCAGGCAAGGCGAAGTGATCGGCATCCTCATGGATACGAACATGACGCCGCCACAAGGCGAGTTCGTGGATTACTTCGGCATACCCGCGTGCACGGCCACAGGAATTGCCCGCGTTGCTTCCCACACCGGAGCCTCTGTGGTACCGGCGTTCTGCGTTTGGGATGAGAGCATTGGGAAATACAAGATCTGCTTTGAACCGGCGGTGGATCTGGTGAACACGGGAAATCCTGATGCTGATGCCATCACCAACACTGCCGCCTTCACGAAAGTGATTGAGCGATACGCGCGACAATATCCTGATCAGTGGCTGTGGGTGCATCGGCGCTGGAAGACACGGCCCCCAGGTGAGCCGACGCTCTATTGACCCTGTTCGCGATGCCTATTTTTTGTTTTTCCACTTTTTTACTGCGATTCCTGCCCACACCAACTCGACCACTCCGAATGGCCAGGCGCCCTGCAGGAAACCGTAAAGCGAACCGAGAACACAAGCGGCAGCAAACGCCAGAGTGTAACCACGGGCACGCTGTTCCAGCGCATAGAAGACCACCATGGCCGTAACCGCGAAGAGGCCAAATAGAGTCAGCGGGGTGAGAGCAGGCATCGCGATGCATTGTAGAGGAGGCGTACTGCCCATTCGCCGATTGTGGAATTTGAGATCGAGGCGGCCAGAGAGAAAAACGCCCCGTGAGGCATAAACGGGTCGTCCTTGGAAAAGCCTTCTAGGATCTGCTGGTGTGTGGCTCGGCGTCCATGATGCCTGGGGCGGGCACTGAACGGCCGGAATCTTCAACCTTGTCGTCTTCAAAGAACACGTGCAAATCGCCGACGAAGGCGAGAACCGCAACCACCAGAGAACCTACAAGACCAACAAAAAAGAGGACTTCTAAAACACGCGCAAGATAATGGAGAAACATGACTGCACCCTTCTGAGGACATTTTCAAGCGGAAGGGGATAAAGAAGTCATAAAGAGACCCGCAAGAATGCGTAAGGAATCTGAAGCGTGAAAGAGACTAACTCATTCGGGGTCAAACCGATAGCCAATCCAGGGTTCGGTCTTCAGGTAGCGAGGCGCGCGGGGATTCTCTTCCAGCTTCTTCCGCAGCGCGCCGACAAAAACGCGCAGATATTCAGGTTGTTCCGCGCTGTTGCTGCCCCACACGGCCGAAAGAATTGTTTTATGGGTAAGCACCTTCCCGCGATTGGCCAGAAGGAACCGCATCAGGTCAAACTCCTTGGGCGTGAGATGGACCTGCCGTCCTCGCACACTGACCAGGCGCTGGTCAGGGTCGATCTTGAAATCGCCGACTTCAAATCCTGAGTCGGTTTGCAGCGGAGGCGCTGAGCGGCGCAGCAGCGCCCTGATTCGGGCCGTAAGCTCGGCCATGCCGAACGGCTTTGGCACGTAGTCATCCGCCCCGAGGTCGAGGGCACGAACTTTGGTGGGTTCGTCATCGCGTACCGAGAGAACGAGGATGGGGACCTCACTGAGCTGTCGGATGCGCTCGCATAGCTCCAGTCCGTTGTACCCGGGCATGGAGAGATCGGTGATGACCAGGTCAGGGACCCAGGCGCGAAAGCTTTCGAGTCCGGAGCGTCCGTCATTGGCGGTGCGCACCTGATATCCGGCCGATTCCAGCCCGCGCTGAATGACACGGGTGATCTGCGCTTCGTCATCGACTACCAGGATTTTCTTGGGATCATCATTCACGCCGCGTCTCCTGCAGGTATGGAGAACTGTACACGAGTGCCGCGTCCGCCGTTGCCGCTCTCAATCCAGATTTTGCCGCGATGCGCTTCGACAATACCGCGTGCAATCGCCAGACCCACGCCAAAGCCGGGCCGTTCACCGGCACGGACGAACTTGCGAAAGACCTCATCACGCATCTCCGGGGCGATACCAGGACCTTCGTCGGCGATCGAAAAACAGACGGAGCCTGCGCCATTGCGGCTGGCGCTCACGAAAATGGGCGTGCCTGCCGGCGAATACTTTGCAGCATTTTCAATCACGGTGAACAGCACCTGGGAGATCAGCCGTGGATCCGCGCTCAGCCTGGGCAGGCCGGGATCGACGCTGGACTCAACAGGATGGTTCAGCAGCAGGCCTTCAGCGCGGGAAAGCGCATCTTCCATGATTTCATCTGCCGTCACCGAGCGGCTCTGCAAAGAGAGCTCGCCGGCCTCAAGGCGCGCGAGATCCATCATGCCCTGGATGAAATGGTTGAGCCGGTCGGCTTCCTGATCAATCACTTCTTCCAACTCGCGCTGGACGGGCTCGGCGACCGAGCCACTGCGCAGAGTCGTGATGGCTGCTTTGATTGAAGTAAGGGGTGTCCGCAAGTCGTGCGTGACTGCGTCCAGCAGCGCGGTCTTTAGTTGCTCGCTGCGCTGAAGCTCTTCCGTTTCCATGACACGGAGCTCCAGGCGCGATGAGAGATGTCCGACCAGTACTGCCGCGACCACGAAAACAACGAAAGCGACCAAATCTTCGGAACGATGAATGCGCAATGAGTAGAGCGGACCGATGAAAAAGAAGTTGAATGACAGGCCGGCGACGATGGCGGCAAAGATTGCGGGGCCTCGTCCCGCACGCACAGCCACCAGGATTACCAGCAGAACGAAGGCAAGAGCGATCGCCGTCTGGTTCAGCTGATTTCGCAACGCGTGTGCCACCGCTACGAGCGCGGCCAGAGCGACCAGCGCCGCGAGATAATGCAGCCGTCGGGGCAGGGAAGGCATCCGGTACATTCTATCGATTGAACCGAAATCGGGTGATCTGGAGATCGGGTGATTGGGAGATCGGGTCATCGGGTCATCGGGTCATCGACATGAACGTCAGATCCCGGCGAGTTCTAAGGAGGCACTGAAAATCAGCTTTATAAGGGCGTAGTAACCTGCGAAAATAAAGGCTATGGCACTGGTTGTAGTGGGCGGACATTCGCGCAACGTGGGCAAAACCAGCGTGGTTGCGGGCATTATCGCGGCACTGCCGGAGCTTAACTGGACGGCGCTTAAAATCACGCAGTTCGGCCATGGGATATGCTCGGCCGATGGCAAGCCCTGCGATTGCGATACCGGTGACGATCACTTTCGCGCCATCAGCGAAGAACGGGACCTGAGCGGCGAGACGGACAGCTCGCGTTATCTCACTGCGGGCGCCCGGAAAGCGTGGTGGGTTCGCACACGCCAGGGACGGCTTGCCGAAGCAGTGCCGGACATCGAGCGCAAGATCGCAGGCGCAGAAAACGTGATCATGGAATCGAACAGCATCCTCAAGTTCCTCAAGCCGGATCTTTATATCTCCGTGCTCGATCCTGATACTGCAGATTTCAAAGTTTCAGCCATGGACGCGCTGGACCGCGCCGATGCCCTCATCATCCACACTCAAACAGACACCAGCCAGACGGCCCGCTGGGAATTTGTGCGGCCGGAGCACCTCTCCGGCAAACCGACTTTCCATATCGAGCCCCCACCCTACGTCACTCCCGAGATTGTGGAGTTCGTGCGCGCACGGCTGGCAGCGCTGCCCGTAACAAACTAAATAACCCACATATGTTCCCTGGTGTTCGACTGGAGCGAGCGGGCGTTTGCTTAATCCGCTTAGCAAATGCGTGCACTGCGTCTCCTGTCCTGTGGTTCCAGTCGCGCTGCTGGCCCAAAGAACAAGTTAATTTTTCCTAATGCGTGATTGACTCCAGCGGTTCCGCTCCGATACTCTCTCCCGACCTGCTGCTTTCGCCACTTCCGGGCTGAAAACGATACGAAAGCACGCAAGCCCCTCAGAGACGGATCTTCAGCGCCGTTGGTTTAGCGCCGGCAGTCGATCGTCGCCGCAACGGCTCCTTGCAATCAGAAAAAAACTCGAGCACCAGCACGTCCAGGAGGAACAGCCAAATGGAAGGACGGATATCCTTGCGCGTTTTTCTTGCCAGTGCCGCGATTGCGGCGATGACCATGTTCACCGGAAGCGCACAAAACCCCGACGCTCCCGCCGGATACAACACGCCTGTAACCCATGATGCTTCCCAGATCCAGGGCAACGGAATGATCCTGTCAGCCAACGAAACGCTGGCCGACGATATGGATACCTTCATGGAGGAAGACGATATCTCTGAGGGGCTTGGCCCGGTGTATAACGCGCGCGGCTGCGTCGATTGCCACGCCAATCCCGTGGTGGGCGGCACCAGCATTGTGACTGAACTGCGTGTTGGCCATCGTGACCTGCACGGAAACTTCGTGAACCCAACGATCACGATCAATGATGGGGCTACCCAGATTCCGGGGCGCTCGCTGATCAATGACCGCGCGGTCTGCGCCGAAGCGCAGGAGACTGTGCCGTCGTCGGAGTACATCCGCGCACTCCGAGCCACGACAAGCATTCTGGGTGATGGCTTTGTAGAGGCCATCGATGACACCACGCTGCTCGCCATCGCGATCAATCAGGCCAAAGCGACTGGAGGCCGGATCGCCGGACAGGCCATCCTGGTTCCGGTGATGGAAGCGCCCGGACAGACGCGCGTCGGCAGGTTCGGTTGGAAGGACCAGCAGGCAAGCCTGCTCTCGTTTGCCGGTGACGCCTACGTAAATGAACAGGGAATTACCAACCGGCTGTTTTCCGCCAATTCCACGACTGCCTGTGGAAGCACAGAGGGGGTCGAGGACAAAACTGATCCGGCGACCGGGTTGCAGGACATCGATAAATTCGCATCTTTCATGCGGAGCACCAGGGTGCCGCCGCGCGATTCTGTGCTGGCCGGGACGCCGGATGCGCAGCAGGGAGCGCAGCTGTTTCACGCGATCGGGTGCGATACGTGTCATGTGAGCTCAATCACGACGGCTCCGGCAGGAACGAAGATCAACGGAGGAGCGTTCGTCGTCCCAGACGCGCTGGGCAGCAAGGTGATCCATCCATACAGCGACTTCCTGCTGCATAACGTGGGCACCGGCGACGGAATTGTGCAGAACGGACCACAGAACACTGCCAACAAACTACGCACGCCGCCGCTGTGGGGGCTGCGCACGAAGAGCCGGTTGATGCATGACCTGCTTTCGGGGACCCGTAATGAGGCCATCCTTCGCCATGGCGGCGAAGCAACGTTCGTGATCAACAATTACCGCTTTCTCACCGGCCAGCAGAAGAATGCGCTGGTAGCATTCCTGAACTCGCTCTAGCCAGCGAAGCCGGCACAGGCCGCTGAGGCGCAGCTTTGAACCGCAGCGGCTGAGCCGGAGCCAAACCGCTTCCACAAGGACAAAAAGGAACAGAGGGTTGCCACGGACGAGCACTGATGAACACAGAAGAGATAAACGCAAGTTTCGGCTGATCAGAGCTGCGCCAAGTTACGCCACTTGACGTGACAAAATGCATCCTTTCCTGAAAGCGTAGGCATCGCATCACGGAGCCGGGAGCACGCCGCAAATGGCGAGGGCTGACACAATCATTACAAACGATGCCGACTGGCAGATGGTTCGTTCCCTACGAGACATGCTCGGCGCCGCGGCGGCAAGCATGGGCCTTCTGGAAATGAGATATCCGCACCTGGGAGACCACTGCGCCCGGCTTCGCGGGGCTGCCCTGGAGCTGCATAAAATTCTTGCGGAAATGAAGAGACTCGCCGAGGTTCAGGAGCAAGAAGATGAATGGGTTCCTTCGGCGAAAGCTGCTGACTAGAACCGACTCAACGTCGATGTTGGAGGGCGCCGGCCTCAATGGCCGCTTTGGCCGCATTCAATGTCGCCTGAGTCTCACGGGCTATCTTCCCCTTCGCGATCAAGTTGATGAGTTTGGCTTTGAGTCTCGTCGTCGAGTAATAGTGGCGGATTTCCACGCTGGTCGAAGCATTGCTAAGCCTGCGAAAACTCGTTTCCACCCGGTAATCGCAGAGAACCGTGCTTATACCCAAGGTGTCCTCCGGCAAAACGGTGACGATCTTTTCGAGGGGAACGATTTCGATATCCTTCTCAATGCAGCTATGCTTTCCACCGGAAAAATGGCATCGGTAGGAGACACCTGGTTCACGCAATGCCTTTCCATCAATCAGATCAACCTTGAAGACGCGAGGATGGAACTCCGGGATTCTGCCCAGATCCATGCTGAACGCCCACACTGCTTCCAGTGGCGCGTGGATGATGACCTGCTGCATGGATCTAAACTGCGGTGGCAAATGCTGCCTCCAAATCGCCGGGGGCCCGGCGCATAACGCAAAACGAACATGCAACAGGTTACCATCGGGTGTTGACACTCGAGCAGCACGGGATAAGATATGGGCATCTCTCACGATCGGAACACGTTATGGTTATGCGCAGAAGAACGCCCAAGCTACCGCAGGAAGATCCGGATCTGTGGGTAGCACCGCGGCTGGCGCTGCGCGGACCGGATGGCAATCGTGGCTTTCAGTCCGGCGGCAATCTGCCTCCGGAAAGCGGGGCCCGCTTCCTGGAACTCGCCGATATCGCTCTTGGCCTGAAAAAGCCCGCTTCAAAACCGGAAAAGCGCAAATCTGGCGGCCGGGAGTCCTCCAAACGCAACAGCGATTAGACTTTCGCTGAATAGCGTACTTATTTTCTGTGGGGCCGGGAACCCATCTCTCTGGCTTAGAACCAGCCCAACATTGCCCGTTAGCTTGTCCCAGTTTCTTCCGTCCACGGCACGACAATCTAGGCTTCGCAGCTGAATTCTGCCAGAGGCGTAACAGAGCATTTGTTCCTCAGGTGGCGGGCTGAACGCCGCTATTAAGAGGCTGGCGAACGAAATACCGGCGCTGGAACCAGAAAGCAACGTTCACCAGAGCGATCATCACAGGCACCTCGACTAGAGGTCCTATGACAGCGGCAAACGCAACTCCTGAGTTCATTCCGAAAACAGCGACGGCGACGGCAATCGCCAGCTCAAAATTGTTGCTTGCGGCGGTAAAGGAGAGAGTTGCTGTCTTGCTGTAATCGGCACCAACGCGGCGCCCCATCCAGAAACTGACGAAGAACATCGCCACAAAGTAGATCAGGAGCGGGATGGCGATCCGCAGAACATCCAACGGGAGCTGGACTATCAGATTACCTTTGAGGCTGAACATCACCACGATTGTGAACAAAAGCGCAATGAGGGTTAACGGGCTTACGCGCGGGATAAATTGCGTGGCGTACCAGTCGCGGCCTTTAAGCCGGAGCAGGACAAAGCGGGTGACCATGCCCGCCAGAAAAGGCACGCCGAGATATATGAACACACTTTGCGCGATCTGACTGATGCTCACGTCAACAACACTGCCCTTCAGCCCGAGCAGGGGAGGAAGAACCGTAATAAAGAACCACGAATAGAGACTGTAAAAAAGGACTTGAAAGACGCTATTGAATGCGACGAGACCTGCGGCATAATCCGTGTCCCCGCTTGCCAATTCGTTCCACACAATCACCATTGCTATACAACGCGCCAGCCCAATCAGGATCAAACCGGTCATGTATTCCGGGTAGCCGCGAAGGAATAGGATGGCGAGGACAAACATCAAGAACGGCCCGATCACCCAGTTCTGAAGCAAGGAGAGCCCAAGCACCTTGCGATTGCGAAAGACTTCCCCGAGCCTTTCATATTGGACCTTTGCGAGTGGCGGGTACATCATGAGGATCAGTCCTGCTGCAATTGGAATATTCGTGGCGCCTGATTGGAAGCGTCCAATTACGGCAGTGGCTGCCGGGAAAAAACGACCGAGACAGACTCCGAGGGCCATTGCTGCAAAAATCCAGATTGTCAGATAACGATCAAGAAAGCCCAGGCGCTTCCGTTCCGTCACAGAACAGGCAGTAGCACTCGCGCAAGCTGGATCAGTGTTCATGGTTCCTTTCACATTCATTAGCTTCTGCCGATTTCGTCCAGCTGCTTCTTGATGGCAAGGCTGTCCAGCTTATTGAGAGGGAGGCAGAGAAAAAGGCTTATCCGGCGTTCCAGCATGAGATATGCATTGTGGAACGCGCGCTGAATCTCTTCCTCGCTGCCCTCTACCGCGGCCGGATCGGGAATGCCCCAGTGTGCCGTGATAGGCTGGCCAGGCCAAACGGGGCAGACCTCGCTGGCGGCGTTGTCGCACACGGTGAAAACAAAATCCATGCGGGGAGAATCCGATTTAGCAAACTCGTCCCAGCTTTTGCTGCGGTAGCTGTCGGTGGGTAAATGGACACGCTCCAGCTGGGCCAGAGCTCCGGGATGTACAGCGCCTTTCGGATGACTGCCCGCACTGTACGCCACAAAACGCGGGCGGCCCTTCTGGTTCATAATGGCCTCGGCCAGGATTGAACGGGCGGAGTTGCCGGTGCAGAGAAACAAGACGTTGTACATCCCTTTCATATGTGCGGCTCCTTTTGTCAGGCGCAGCAACCAGGAGCGCAGCAGCCAGCGGGTTTCACCGCGCGCACGAAAGCGCTCATGAACTTGCCCTCGACCTGCGACGCGATCGCATCTACGTCAATGCCGTGGCCGGCGAGCATGGCGCGAGCATCTTCCACGTTGTAAACCCTGGTCGGCTCAAGCTCGATCTTCTGGAAGCCAGCCTTCTTCAGCTTGCTTTCGTACTCCGTGTCGCTGAGCGCTCCCGCAATGCAGCCCACCCAGAGCAGCATGCTGCGGCGGATCTCTTCGGGCACTTCGCCGCGAACCACTACGTCAGAAACGGCAAAGCGTCCACCGGGCTTGAGTACGCGGAAGGCTTCGCGGAGAACGCGGTCCTTGTCGCCGGAAAGGTTGATCACGCAGTTGGAGATGATCACGTCGACGGAGTTGTCGGGCAGGGGAATGTTTTCTATTTCGCCTTTCAGGAACTCGACATTTTCGAGGCCGGACTTCTTCTGGTTCTCGCGGGCGAGGGCCAGCATGTCATCGGTCATGTCGAGACCGTAGGCTTTGCCGGCAGGGCCAACACGGCGTGCGGAGAGCAGCACGTCAATGCCGCCGCCGGAGCCGAGATCAAGCACGGTCTCGCCGGGGTTGAGCTGGGCCAGCGCGGTGGGATTGCCGCAGCCAAGCGAGGCTTTCACGGCCTGCTCGGGGAGCAGCCCGGTTTGCGAATGATCATAGAGGTCGCGGGTGATGGGATCCACGTCCGTGCCGCAGGCAGCCGCGCCGCAGCAGGAGTTTGATTCGCCGGCGACAACGCGACGCGCGGCCTCACCGTACTTGCTTTTCACAACTTCCTTGATGGCTTCCGTCATAAGTACTCCTTTATTCATCAGCGATTGATCAGCGGCAGCAGGTGATCTTCTGCGGGGGAATGGCTTTGTTACGGGTACAGCACTCGGCAAACAGGAAGCCGAGCAGTTGCTGGAGCGCGTCACAATTGGCGCGGTAGCGAAGGAACGTGCCCTCGCGCTCCACGGTGATGAGGTCTTCGTTTTTCAGTTTTTCCAGATGATGAGAAAGGGTGGAATTGGGAATATCGAGTTCTTCGGCGATTTCGCCTACTACCAGGCCTTCAGGGTGGGACTGGAGCAGAAGGCGCACAATGCGCAGCCGTGGCTCAGTGCCCATGGCGGAAAGCATGTCGGCAAATCGGGTGACGTCCTGGACGGCGGCAGGCATTACGGCTTCTCCTATATTTCCACAATAATAGAAATACCGAAAAAGTCAAGATGTGGCGCCGTAATAACTCTGCCTGGCTCGTTTGTGTTCTCCTCAAAAAGAAAAGGGGCTCGCATGAGCCCCTTTCTTTAACAGGAGTAGAACCAGCTTGTTATCTGCCGCAGTTCAGCGGTTGTGGAGCAGAGAGATGGGTCAAGACAGTTTCATCCGGATAACTATAGGCATTATCAATAGCGCTCGAATTCTTCTCGAATTCGAACCATGGCAATAACGCCTCGTTTTGAGGATGGTAGGTAAAGCCGTTGATGGTCACCGGGAAGGTTGCATTGGGAAGGTCCTCGATCACATCACCATCCTCCATGAGGTCCTGGCATTGTCCCGCAGGATTCAACCAGAACGGCGTGATGTTGTGGATGCCATCGAAGCCAACAAAGGGATCGTTAAAGGTTTCGGCAATTTCGTGGCTATGCGCGGTCACATCCTGGAAGCCACCGCCGAAGAGGCCAGGGCTGATCCAACTGGAATAGTTCAGGACAAAGAACCTGGGAAGGTTGCCATTGGCGGGAAGGTTGATGGCATTACCAGGCTCGAAGTCGAAGGTGTGGAAACCAAGGATGCAGCAATTGTTCACGCTCCCGACGAACAGGAACGCATTGGGAAACAAGAAGGTAGAGACGTCTTTGGTGGTAACGTTGCCGGCGACTTCGGCCTGGCCAATGATGGACGTATTGTCCGGTCCCGCAGGATTTTGCGGGAAAAGCTTGCCATCAAACGTTGCAGCATTAATCAGCACGAAGAGGCAGCAGCTTCCGTCGGCGTTCAGCGCGAACTGATACGAACCACGGGGCAGGACCATGGTTTCTGCCGGCTTCACGCTGGGCGCCAGCAGGGTGTGCCAATCGGGCTTGGCATTATTCCCGAACTCGGCGCGCTGGACTGCATCAGTGATCTGCGTTGGTACCGGGCTGCTGCTGTAATTTGCGTTGGAGAACACAGGGCCGTTCAAGAACGGCTGGATGAATGGAGTCACGTCTGAAACGAGAGGCTTGCATGTGCTGTCCAGAGGAACGCCGTTCTGACCGCAGGTGACAACAGCGCCGTTCACTACTTTCACGAAACGCGGAGTACCGTCAGCATTTCGGAGGTCGAGGGACACAGGGACTACGGGAGCGTTGAAGACAGTTGTTCCACCTTTGTTCGGCGGATTACCGACCATGCTGTATTCCCAGATCTGGTGAGCGCTGCCGTCGAAGTAGACTCCCTGGGCTTCAAAATGATCGGTGAAGTTCACCAGGGTGTCCACTCCCAAGGGGAAGCCATGAGGAGTAGGGATGTTTCCTCTTTTGTGGAGGTTTGCGGAATTGTTCGCATGCTGAACATGTAATCCCGCGGTGAAGTTGGAAGGCAAGGCATCATTATCCTGGGCAAGCGCTGCAAGGCTGAAAATACACAGCGCAACTAACATGAACGGGGGAGCGAATTTCTTCATTGAATCAGTTCTCCTAAGTGCGGGGCATTATACTCTGGGCAAAGTAAGGGCAACTTGAATTCTGGATACTTAATACTTCTTAGCTCGAAAATCCAACTACTAGAGACAAGTGCAAGTCGTGGAAGTGAATCGTCGGCGGTGCAATGTGAAACCCATTGCACACATTGCCGGTAGTTGATTAGGGGCATGCCTTTTCGGACCAGAACCATCTTGAACACTGAAGAGATTACAAGGCTGATCATGGATCCGGCTTATCCTGTCGTGGCGCGATGCAACACGTTTGCGCGGGAAGCAAAACAGAGTGTCGGGACTTAACGGCGATTCAAGAGGGGTCCCGACGGCCGCCCGAAGGCCGGTTCCACGCTCACCCTTCTAAATCCGGATGAGTAAGCATTTTTGCCGCGAGCCTGGATGCCATATGACTCCCTCGCGTGCTCAGTCGCTCATGGCAGGCCCTGCTCCGCCCTTCATTCGTCCCTGTCGCTTCGGGAGTAACTTGCGCTTTTTGATCGGGCCAAGAGGATTCGAGAGCGGCGTCTGAGGTACGTGACATCGAGGCGCCGCGTTATGTGGGCAGCTCTTCGCCGGATTGTTCTCGCACCATGTACTCGGCATACCATTCAGACCAGTTTTCATCCCGCTTTCCGAGACGCTTCTCGTGCTCGCCGTGGGCTGCTTCCGCACGGCGAAGAGTGCTCGCCAGATCATTCGCCGAGGGGAAGGTCGTGGCCCCGGAATCGATCCTTCCGGGCAACCGCGCGGTGACTTCCTGGAGCAGCCAACCGTTGCCGTCCGGGTCACGGAAGGACAGATGCGAGTGGTAGCTGCGATGCTCAGGTTCCGGACCTTTGGCCCTGAGACGGCCAAACAGAAAGGGCTCGTCAGCGCCGGCGTGCACAGTGTCTTCACCGTGAAACACCTCACTGGGGCTGGCGCCAAGCCGGAGCAGTTCGTCATGCGCGGCCTCAATGTCGGAGACGATCAGGTACAAACCCTGCGCTGAGCCGGGCGCCGCCGCAGTGACGTTTTTGCCGAATATCACCGAGCATCCGGAACCGGGCGGCGTAAACTGGATGGCGCGCCAGCCGTCACCATCGGCGAAATCCCCGTCAAGCCTCCACCCGAGCTTCCCATAAAACTCCTTAGCCCGGTCAACATCCGAGACCGGGAGGACGATCATCTCAAGCTTCATGTCGTTTTTCCCATTTTCATGTTTCAGATTGGCCATTGTCGTTTCTCCTATGCGTTCACTCAAAATCGAGAGCATCAGACACTCAGGCCTGCCGACGCGGTGAAGGCGGGCGCATTACCACGAAGGGAGACATGCCTGAAAGTTACGCAGCAACCTGCAGAACGATCTTCCCTCTCTTGTGCGGCGCTCCGGCCAACATTTCGTGTGCACTGCGGGCCTGGTCCAGGGAAAGCACGGTACCGACCTGTGGTAAGAGCTTGCCGCTTTCAAACAGGCTCGTGATCGTGTTCAATCGTGCGGTCGTCACTTCGGCGAGGAAAGAGACTGCTCTCACCCCATGGTGGGCGGCTTCCTGGGAAATGGGGGTTTCGCTGGAAACAGCAACGGAAACAAGGATTCCACCAGGTTTCAAAACCGCGAAGGATCGCTCTGTCGTTTCCCCGCCAACAGTATCCATCACCGCATCGACGCCGCTCACAACGTTCTCGAACTTCACGTCTTCGTAGTTGACGATTGTTTCTGCTCCCAGGCTACGGACATAATCCATGTCGCGCCCTGCTGAGAGCGCAATCACGTGAAGTCCTGAAGAGTTTGCCAGCTGTACGGCGTATCCGCCCACATTGCCGGCAGCGCCATGTACAAGGACAACCTGGCCAGCCGTGAGCCGGGCATAGTCAAAGAGCATCTGCCACGCGGTGACCGCGACGACGGGAGCAGAGGCTGCCTGGACGAAACTCAGATTGCCAGGCTTACGTGCGATCATTCCCGCTGCGGCGAGGGCGTACTCAGCATATGCCCCGGTAAACTGTTTGTTCGTGACCCCGTAAACTTCATCGCCGACCTGAAAGCCTGAAACCGCAGGTCCAACCGCTTCGATTACGCCGGAAAGATCTGAACCAAGCGTCAACGGCAGAGGCTGGGGCAGAACGCTCTTTCCTTCACGTATGAGCGCATCCCATGGCCCAACGCCGGCGGCCATAACCCGCACGAGCACCTGGTCGTCAGCAGCTTCGGGCCGATCGATGTCACTGGTCAGAATCGTGTCTGGTGAGCCAAACTTGAGGATCCTCGCCGCTTTCATTTGCACCACCCCTCTTGATACCGTAGAAGCCGCCGAGAGCCGGCGGCGCCGTTTCCCTGTCTTTCATGCTGCACAGTTTGCATGTTCTTTTATGAGTTCACACCAAATCCAAGGCATCCACAAATACTCAGGCCGCCTTTGCAGACGGAGTGAATGCCGCCGCATTCCTCCTCACAAAATCCTGCACCCTCAGCGGTTCCTGGCCTGTGAGTTTGAGTACGTCGTCCGACATCCGGTCATACCGGCCGACACGATGCAGATCGGCCATGGTTACGAGGTGATTCACCAGGTGAACCGGTAAGCCGCGCTCCAGCAACCCTTTGCGCCAAGGCTCGACCGGAACGTCCTGGTAGCTGATGGTGCGACCCAACGCCCTGGAAAATTCCTGGGCATAGAAGTGCATGTTCTCAGACTGGGGACCGGTGAGGTGATAAATCCTGCCGATGTGCGGCTCCGGATTGGCAAGCAGCGCGGCGACAACGCGAGCCACATCGTCCGCTGCGACCGGCGAAGTCTTGCCTTCACCAAACGGGACGCTGATTTGATTCGCTTCTCGGACCGAATCTGAAATCAGGGCAAGGAAGAAGCCTTCAATAAATACTGTCGGTCGTACGTGCACAACAGGCAGACCGGACCAGTTCAGCGCCTGCTCGGAGAGCCAGTGCAATTTGTGCTGCGGGCTGGCGGTGCTTTCGGTGATGCTCATCTGTGCGACCGTCATCTGGGACATGTTGATGAACGCCTTCACGCCGTGATGCCTGGCCACCGCCGCCGTATTCACGGTAGCGGCCAGATAGTCATCCGATATCGACATTCCGAAGTACATCGTGTGGCAGCCGGCAACGGCCCTATGTATGGAGTCGAGATCGAGCAGGTCGCCGAGTACGACCTCGGCACCCAGGTCGCGCAACGCCTGTGCCCGGTCGTCTTCATTGCGCACCATCGCACGCACCGCCGTGCCTTGCTTCAACAGCAATTCGGTAACGGTACGGCCTACTCCTCCGAGACGGCCCGCCGCGCCGGTGACCAGAATTGGGGTTGCCATGCTGTTCCTGTCCTGTGCGTTCATCCAAATCGAGTCAGATTTGTTGTATGCGAGCGTGAATCAACGTTCAGACAGAAAGAGATTTGAACGTGCAGGACGTTTGCCAGCTACGCAATCAAGGCCGTAGCCGGTTAACCCCGGTTCAAATGTTCACGGGTGCGGTGCATTCAGGACACCTGGTATGAGTAATGCTGCGCCTCCGGCGCTCGGGTCATGGACTTGGTGGACTGAATGGACGCGATGGACGCGATGGGGCTCCAGTGGACTGGACCGAGTGGACAATGTGGACTCAGTGGACGGGCACAAATACAAACCCGAACTGGGCAGGAAGGTTGCGCTTTTGTTTCTTCACTTTCTTGAAAGTTTCTGGTTGACAAGAAGCGGCGATTAGGCGAACATGCATTTGTTGAGTCATTCGCCTTTGGCCTTAGCCATTGGCTCGTCTTTGTAAGCCCTGGGTTCCCTGGCCCAGACGTGCGGTGTTTCTTCAACGCCGCGAATTGATCCCGTGCAAGGAGCGATGCCGCCGTGTCTACACAGGCCTTTTCTTCACGTTCCAACAACCGAGCCCGCTTTATCGTGGAGTACGCAGAGAACGCAGAGGCAAAACCATTCACCAAAGGACTCCAAGGAACAGGGAGGACAAACCGGAGGTTCATGGCTGAGGACGAGCTGGTTGGGACGATTGAGACAGGGTTGGGACGGATTGGGACGTCCCAGTCGGGACGACCTTGGGACGGATTGGGACGAGGTTGGGACGAATTGGGACGAACGCGGGGGTGGCGGGGACGTTGGATCGGGTGATCTGGTGAACAAACAGGATCGCCGTAATCGCGCGTAATCCCACCCCAGCAAACCAAAACCGGGTTTGCCGGGGACCCCGTAAACGCCGTAATCGCCGTAATCGGAAAAGCAAAACCCACGACGGAGACACGGAGAACGACGAGTCAGATCGGGTGATCGGCAGAACAACACCGCAGAGGACACAGAGGAGCACAAAGGAAACGGCAGAACCAATTTGCCGCAGATATACGCAGATGGGAAAGAAAAAAGGCGCGTGCTTTTGGCACGCGCCGAGTAGGCGGAAAGGAGCCACTACTGGATATTGGTGTACTGGACGGAAGTCTTCTTCTTGGTAGCTGCGGAGGAGGCCTGCTTTTTATCCGGGGCCGTGTCATCCACGATGATGCGGCGGGGCATGTCACCGTCGCCGCCGACGATTGTGCTGCTACCGCTGCTGGCAGCCGGGGCAAAGTAGGGCATCGCGGCGCTGCCGCCGTCATTGGCTGCGCTCTGCTGCTTGATGACGGCAGAGATACTGCGGCGGAGGCGTGTGAGATTTGTGAAGTCGTTGGCCAGGTGCGCGTATTCTTCGTTCTTGTTGCCGAACTGCTCGGCTGTGGTGACGAGCGAGTCGAGGGTTTCGCAGACCAGGCTCAGGTCTTCATAGACCTTGAATGTGGCCGAGATGTTGCGCGAGGCAAGGGCGTCCTTGATCAGGTCAGGCAGTGCGCCCTGAAGGTTTCGCTGGAGCGAGGCCGCGGCCTGTTCGGCGCGCTGCTTGTGCGAACTGCTTACGGTGAAGCCGCTCTTCCATCCGCCTTTCCATCTGTCGATGTGGAGGTGGCTGATGTCCGCTGCGGTGGCGGCGGAGGTGCGGTCGAGGTCGAGCAGCATGGAAGTCAGATCCTGATGCACCGGCGCGGCCTGAGCCGTTTGCCGGCGCTGCGCGGCGAGTGTCAAGGAAAACAGTAAAACAATGCTGGCAGCCAGAAGCGGTTTCATAACGAAACTCCTGTTCGGTAAGCATAGCTAAATAGAAGAAGCCAAGGCAGTTACCGGGGGACAGGACAGGGCCTAAAGTAAGTCTCGTGACCCACGTTCGTTTCATTGCAAAGTACGCAGAGGACGCAAACGAAGAGGGGGAGCCGCGAATTAACGCGAATCAGGGGATCGCCGTAATCGCGCGGAATCGCCGTAATCTGGAAAACGAACATTTCACGGCAAAAGAGACAAACAAAGAAGAGGACGAAAGTAACAGGAGTCGCCAAAAAGAAAGGCAGAACCCACAACGCAGAAAACTCGAGATCTGAAGGTCGGCATTGGCGATGGCTTGCCTTTCGATTAGAGCGACCGGGTCTGGGTTACGCGCGATTGCGCGAGGGCTATACTTTTGAAATCAGCAACATTCGATAACAGCATTGACGCGAACGAGGAGGGCTTCATGCCGGACCAGGTAGTGGTGGAAGTGCAGGGCCGAGTGATGACCATTCGCATGAACCGTCCGGAGAAGAAGAATGCCCTCACCGGCGCGATGTACAACGCGATGAGCGACGCGATTCGCCGGGCGGAAGCGGATCCGCATGTGCGCTCCGTACTGATTACCGGAACACAGGATTGCTTCACAGCCGGGAATGACCTGGCTGACTTTGCAGTGGCCCAGCCCGGCGAGCCGGTGCCGGCCATGGTGTTTCTACAGGTTTTGAGCGCCGCGCCCAAGCCGATTGTGGCCGCCGTGGCAGGCGTGGCGGTGGGGATCGGCACGACGATGTTGCTGCATTGCGACCTGGTGTATGCGGCGCGATCGGCGCGCTTTCAGCTGCCGTTCGTCAATCTGGGACTGTGTCCGGAGGCGGGATCGAGCATGATCCTGCCGGCGATGGCAGGCTATCATCGGGCGGCTGAGTTGCTGATGTTGGGCGAGCCGTTCAGCGCCGAGATGGCGCGCGAGATCGGACTGGTGAACCAGGTGGTGGAAGAAGGAGAACTTTTTTCACTCTCCGCGGCAAAAGCGCAGGCGCTGGCGGAGAAACCTCCGGCGGCCATGCGGGCGACTAAGTCGCTGATGAAAGGCCACGTGACGGCCGAAATCGCTGAGGCGATGAACGCCGAGGCCGCGCAGTTCGGCGTGCTGCTTCAGGGGCCGGAAGCGAAAGAAGCGATGGCGGCGTTCATGGAACGCCGCAAGCCGGACTGGTCAAAGTTCTAGCGATCGCCTAGAAAAGCGGATGCGCCACGCCGGAGTCCCGGATCATAAGCCACACGATGATCGAGCCGACGAATGTCACCGCTCCGATCAACGCGATGACGATCGCAATGCTAACGACGACCATCGGATTTGCCGCTGGCTGGATGTCAGGCTGCGCTTCCACAACGGCGAATTGTGGCTGTACGGCCTGGGAGGTGGGCTTGGGTTCCAGAACGGCTGCGCTACTCATGGAGAATCTCCTTCTGATGAGCGCAGATTACGGCCTGCAATCACCCGGCGGCTGTGATGGCCGTCACAGGAACGGGGTGACAGGCCACGATTGCCCTGAAAGCAAAGGTTGTCTGAATACCCCAGGAAGGAGGGTTTTTCCTCTGGGTGAAAAATGAGCTGTGTCTCTGGAATGGCATTTCATCGTTACAAATATTTACGCAGCGGAAACAACTGCATCTCTGGTTTTGTGTTCAGATCACATAGAGCAAACACCTGAAAGCTGAAGTGCCATGAACTGCGAAGTCTGCAAAGCGATTGAGAAGCTGGGACTGGATGAATCGGTCCACGAGTCCTGGTATTGTGTGGACGCTGAGCACAATTGCCGGCTCACTGCGACGATGAGGAGGTCGCGGCTGGTAAGGACGTGCCGCGCCCGGTGGTCGCGCATGAAGCAGGTCGCCTTCCCGGGGCGCATTGATTTGCAACGCGAGCACCAGCGGGTACGGCTCATGCTTCGGCTTCGTCATCTGCTGACGCACTAGAAGCCGGGTCGTACAACGCGGCAGTTTACTCCGGCCGTGCTAGCATCCGTGGCGTGTCCATTCCTGTATTCGGTGTTCGCAGCACCGAGTTTCCCTGTACAAAGCGACTGAGCGTGTACGCTGTGGTGATCGGCAAGAACGGATTGATAGCACTGGCTCGAACGCCGAAAGGCTTATACCTTCCCGGAGGCGGAATCGATGCTGGTGAAGCGGAACACCAGGCATTGTTACGTGAGGCACTCGAAGAGTGCGGCCTGCTTCTCACGATAGAACATTGTCTGGGCCGTGCAATCCAGTACGTGACGTCGCGCGCCGAGTCCAAATGCTTCGAAAAGCATTGCGGCTTCTTCGTTGCGAAAGTGGCCGGGTACGCGACCAAAACAGAAGATGATCACGAACTGATATGGCTGGACCCGACCTCGACTGCTGGAAAAATGCGGCATGAAAGCCATGAATGGGCGATCGCGTTACTCAAACACACCGCTCGATGATGTGGCCACCGCTTCACTCAATTTTTCACTGAGTTTTTGATCGCCAGTACTTGTGGTACTTCGGAACTAAGAGGCCAGAGCTGCCTAGGGCGAGATTTTGTGCCATAGTCGGGCAAAACACGTTGTTCCGGCTCCATCCATCAATTTGGCGATGGCCGAGCCAAGCGCGACGTTGGCAAGTGAACGTTGCGCCAAAATACAGCTACCTGCTTCGCTTTCAGGCCACCAGCGACCGCAGTAGCTATGGGACCCTCAACGACAAGGCAGCACCTGTCGATAACGTGCGATGTGGAGGTTCCGTATGTTTCAGCGGAAGTTGCCCCTGGTTGCTTGCGCAGCCCTGGTGTTCTTTCTCGCCTGTACGAGTTCGGCGTGGGCGGTTCAGGAGCAAAGCTCGAACGCTCAGCCTTCTGACAAGAGCAAGAAAAAGAGCAAGAACAAGTCTAGCGAAGCGGCGGATCCCACCTCTGAGACGCTTGCGCGAAGCGCCGACCAGGCCGACGCGTCTCAGTATGTCGGTAGCGATACGTGCCGTACCTGCCACGAGGACATCGCGAAGACTTTCGACCAGGGACCACACTGGAAGACGGTGAATGACAAGCACGGGCCGCGATGGCAGGGATGCGAAGCCTGCCACGGTCCAGGCAAGGCCCATGCGGAGTCCACCGATCCGACGAAGATTATCCGATTCGCCGGACTCTCCCGCGAAACCGCTTCACAGCGATGCATGGCGTGCCATCAGTTTGGCCAGGAGCATGCCAACTTCATGCGCTCGGAGCACCTGAAAAACAACGTTGGTTGTACGGACTGCCATTCCGTCCACCATCCGCAGGAAGTACGCCAGTTGCTCACCAAGGCTCAGCCGCAGCTTTGTTATTCCTGCCATCTGGAGGTGAAGCCTGAATTCTCGCGGCCTTTTCATCACAAAGTGAATGAAGGCCTGCTCGTATGCAGCAACTGCCACAACCCGCATGGCGGCTTCCTCACGCATCAGTTGCGTGCTACCGCCGCACAGGACCAGCTTTGCTTCAACTGCCACACCGATAAAGCCGGGCCATTCGGTTTTGAGCACGCACCGGTAAAGACGGAGGGCTGCGTCGCGTGCCATATGCCGCACGGGTCGGCGAATCCTCGTCTGCTGCGTCGCGCCAACATCAACCTGCTATGCCTGGAGTGTCATACGCTCACCATTGACCAGGCCGCTCCTGGTATCCCGTCATTTCATAACCAGGCCCAGAAGTACCAGGCATGCACCATGTGTCATGTCGCCATTCACGGTTCCAACACTGATCACTTCTTCTTCAAACCGTAAGGGAGTTGAGTATGAATCGCAGCAAATCAAAACGGGCGAAGCTGATGCTGGTCGGATTGGCAGGTATGGTTCTGGTTGCCACCGCTGTTAGAGCGCAGTCGGGGCAGGCAGCAGCGAGCCAGCAGATCACTCCGGGTGTTGTCGCGGACGCTTCACGCAAATCCAGTGATAATCCTCAGGCCATCACGACCGAGATGGGAGAAGGCGTGGACTGGGGCGGGTTCCAGGTCAGGCAGACGGCTGAGTTCGGCGGCCGCATCTCCGACTTCAGCGGCAATGAAGGCATGTGGGACACCTTCGTCAACCTGGGCAGCGGCCCGCGACTGCTTGAGTACTCGCTGGACATGCACTCGCCGCAGCACACAGGCTCTTTTTTTGACGACCTCACGTTCAACAACTACGGCTATGGCGGCGACCCGATCGATGTCTCGCGGCTGCGCGCCTCCAAGGGCACGCTCTATAATTTTGGCGCCAGCTTCCGCCGCGACCAGAACATCTTCGATTACAACCTACTGGCAAACCCGCTGAACCCGCCCACTTCCAGTCCCGCGGTGCCGATTTTGAATTCGCCGCACCAGTTTCTGCTTTCGCGGAAGATGACAGACCTGAGCCTGAATCTCTTCAACGCTGCGCCCGTTCGTCTCCGGCTGGGATGGTCCCACATATCCAATGGCGGAACCGTTTTTTCCAGTATTCATCAGGGTACTGAAGCTCTGCTCCAGCAGCCGACTTCGTATATCAGTGACAACTACCAAATCGGAGCGTCACTGCGCGTGCTTCCGCGGACAAGCATTGACTATGACCAGTTCTACACGTATTTCAAGGGCGACAATTCTAATTTTCTGGCTCTGCCCGGCACACAGGGCCTGTTTGGCATTCCCACCTTTACGCTGCCGGGTGGCGGCTCAGTGAATCTGGGAATGTCATTCAACACTCCGGCGAACCAGCCGTGCCTGCTGCCAGTGCTTGGGGGAGCCGCAAACCCGGCGTGCAATGGTTACTTCTCTCAGGACTATTTCAATCGCGTCCGCAATACGTATCCCACGGAACAGATCAGCTTCCAGAGCAGCTACTTCAAACGCGTTGATCTTTCGGGGCGCTTCAGCTACTCGGACGCTGAAGGATCGTTGCCATCGTACTCATCCGTGTTCAACGGCCTGGATACGCGTGTGCGCCGGCGAGCGGAGAATATAGCCGGTTCATCGCTGGCCAAGCGGATTTCCAAGACAGCCGACTTCGGGATCACAGTCCGGCTCAGCGATCGTTTGCGACTCATTGACAGCTTCCGCCTGAACTACTTCTCGATTCCCACCGGCTGGAATCTCACAACTAGCACGCTGTTCGGTCCCACGTTGCTCTCGCCAGCGAACCCGTTTACGCCGGCCACGTGTCCGCCACCGTTCACTGCGATCACATGCCCGCAGCACGCTCCAGGTTCCGGACCGGACGTGAGCCAGGACCTCTTCAACCAGTTTCTGCGTCAGGACATGAAAGTGAACACGATCGAAGCCGAGTATGAGTTCACGCGACATGTGAGCGGGTACCTGGGCTATCGGTACGAGAACCGCGAGATCACGCATAACCAGACAGATCTTGTGTTTGAGACGTTCTTCCCGACGCTGGCCAGCCGCGGCGACTGCACCGGCCTGCCTGTGGATGTGAACGGTGTCTGCGTGACCAGTGCCACGGATGACAGCAGCGAGTTCGTCCCCATTAATGCGCATTCCGCGCTTCTGGGCTTCGCAGCGCGGCCGAACGAAAAATTCCGTTTCAGTTTCGACAGCGAGTTCTACTACGCCGACAACACTTTCACGCGCATCTCGCCGCGACATCTACAGCTCTATCGGGTCCGGCTGAATTCCACCCCGGTGGACTGGGCCGCTCTGGGAGCTTCTGTTTACATCCGCGAGAACCGCAACGACACCGCGGACATCGGCAACTTCCAGCATAACCGCAGTTACGCGTTTACCGCCGCGTTGGCGCAGCCCGGCACGAATTGGGGCGTCGATCTTTCCTACGACTACAACGACATCTTCTCGCAGACGAACATATGTTTTGTCGCAACCCCGATTCCGGCCGGGGCCCTCACGTGCGGCGCTCCATTCCTCTCGGGTGTTTCCGTGTATAGCGAACTCGCCCACTACGGAGCTGCATCGATTTATCTGAAGCCCACGAAGAGGACGAATCTCGCTGTCGGATACACCATAACCAGCAGCGCTGGAGACACGCTGATCCTGAACCCGAATGCTCCCACTGGGCCGCTCAGCTTCAACTATCACCTGCCCATGGCCGTGCTCGGCATTCAGCTCTCCAAAAGGCTGGAATACAAGACCGGATGGAACTACTACGGATACAACGAAAAGTCAGATCCCGGTCCGACCCTGCCGCGCGACTTCCGCGGCAACGTTTTCACGCTTTCATTGCGCTACGCAATGTAAATGCAGCTCAGCGCTACGGAGGAAAAATGAAACTGATCATGGCAATTGCAGTGCTCGCCTTTGCGATAGGCGGCAGCCTGAACGCTTCAGCTCAGAGCGATGCCGCAACGATTTACAAACAGAAGTGCGCTTCCTGCCACGGCGCTGACGGAAAAGGCAGCGCGGCGGGAACCAAATTGGGTGTAAAGGACTTCAGCGATCCTGCGTTGGTGAAGCAGAGTGACGAGGAGTTCGCCAGGGTCACCAAAGAAGGTAAGGGCAAAATGCCGAAGTTCGAAGGGAAGCTGACCGATGACCAGATTACGGATCTGGTCAAATACATCAGAACTCTGCAGAAAAAATAGCTGACAAAAAAATCAGGCCGGTCCCGCAAGACCGGCCTGATCGCATCGATGCACACACGTGCTGTCTGCCGGTTAGCAGCGCACGATCTTGTCGCTCTTGATACCTTTGGTGGCGTTGCGGGTATCCACCACAAGCTGTGACTCGCGAACGATTGCCTGGTAGTCGTAATTCGAGTGGTCAGTGACGATCAGTACTGCGTCATATTGAGCGAGGTTTTCCAGCGGCGTGTTAGCCATGTTCAGTTTGTACTTGCGGCCCTGGCCCACATACTCGAAGAACGGATCGTTGTAGCAGACCTCCGCGCCTTCTTTCTGCAGTAGTTCGATGATGGTCAGCGCCGGAGATTCACGAAGATCGTCAATGTCCTTCTTGTAAGCCACGCCGAGAATCAGCACCCTGGACCCGTTCAGCGATTTCTTGTGCCTGTTCAGCGCTTCCGCGGTAAAAGCGACAACGTGATACGGCATGGCCACGTTCACTTCGCCTGCCAGCTCAATGAACTTGGTGCGGAAGTCGTACTCCTTCGCTTTCCAGGATAGATAG
>DATAEJ010000009.1:0-12792 GCA_036258095.1 Candidatus Angelobacter sp.
CTTGACCATTTCCACGACTCAGCGGCCTCCACCATACTCGCTCGCACCGGGTTCAGCTCGGTGTAGCGCAGGGCTTCGCAAAGATGAGCTTCATCCAGAGGACATGAGTAGAAACGCCCCTGCCAGGTGTGTCCGCTTTTCGCGTGCGCCGCGTTCCAGTATGAGGCATAACGGCCGTGGAGGAGCTTGAACGCATTCGCCAGCGAGTCTTCGCCGTGAACTGTGCGGCTGTTTCGGTCCGTGCACATTCCAGGGCCCCCACTTTCCACGATGGCCGGTTGGACTCTCACAAGCCTCGCAAGACCCGACCGCGCCGTTAAAACGGCGGGCTACTCTCAGGCCTCCCTGCGGGGGTTTGTACAGGGTGAGATCATGAATGGTTTTGCTCGTCACTCCGGGTACCGCGCCTCTCAGACACTCCCTGCGTGAGGCATTCATGGGTAAAGGCGGTCTAGCGAATGGCAATTCAGGAGAGAGCACTGAGGGCGCACCTATCCCGGCCGGACTGTTCAAATGAATGTCATTTGCAATTCGCCGATGAGACCTCAGCGGCTAAAGCCGGTCACAAGGCAGGCTCGACCGCAGACCTGAAGGTCTGCTCCACCGGTCGCGACGGCTTGGTGGTAATGGAAGTTTATTTTGTTCAGCCGCGTTAAGAACCATGGAGGTGGAGCGTGTTGTTGCCGCGAGCAGGGACCAAATTGTCAGGCGGTCATGCGCCCACGGCGCGAAACGCGTTCTTGCGGGAGAGAGACTGGGGAGAACTCCCTGAGTCGGCATGGAAGAGGGCGCATTCTCGGGATCCTTCGACTGCGTGCTCATGCCTGTCGGCACTCGCACTGCGCTCAGGATGACATTGAGGTTAGGGCCATGCAAAATGAGGGCCTCCGACGCCAATCAAGTGGTGTTCAGTTTCCAAGGCGTGAAAAGACTACGTGCATTGGCCGGCCGGAACGAGCATCATTGGGCCTATTTCGCTCTTGTTTCGTTGAGCGAAGAGATGGTAATGTCAAATTGATTTGCCTGCGGGCAAGCGCCCGGTACCTGGTTGTTGGTAGTTGGTACTTGGTGAGATCTTTGACAAATCAGCTGCTAGCTCCTGGCCGCTAGCTTGGAGCCGAAAACGCCAAGCCGCGCAAGAAAGCTATTGGCGAAGTGGTAACCTGAAACATTGTTCGGAGGCGGTGGCGACCCTTGGGTGACCCAAGCAAAACCTTGGGTGACCCAAGGGAAATTTCGGCGTGACCCAAGCCAATCCTCGGCGTGACCCAAGGATCGAAATTGGGCAACTCTCTTTGTTTGCAACAAAACCCAAAAAAAATAGGGGGCACCCCCTCTAAGGTTTACCGGGAAGTAAACTTTTTACCACAGAAGGCACTGAGGAGCACTGAGGGAAGATCGCCGGAATCCTGCCCCAGAAAGCCAAAACCGGGCTTCCCGGGGACCCCGCGAATCGCACGTAATCGCCGTAATCGGAAATGCAAAAGCAATCCCCTTTTAACCGCAGAGTACGCGGAGGTCGCCAGAGAGAAGGCGAGGTTCGCCACGGACGAGCACAGATGAACACTGATGAATCTGCGGTGGTGGCGGGGACTTAGTTTGTGGCGGGGACTTAGTCTGCTGCGGCGGCTGTGGCCCTGGGCTTCTTGACCAGGTATTCATCAGCCAAGACCAGGACGAGGGCGGCGGTCGGGACGGAGACCAGAGCGCCGACGACGCCGGCGAGCGATCCGCCGAGGGAGAGCGCCACGATGACGGCAAGCGGCGAGAGCTTGAGCGTGGAGCGCATGATGCGCGGCGAGAGGAAGGCCGCCTCAAACTGGACGTAGATGGCATGGAAGACGATTACGCCGAAGACTTTTTCGGGCGAATCGAGGGCGGCGACGGTGCCGGAAAGGGCCACGGCGCTGATAGGGCCGGCGATGGGGATGATGTCCGAGATGCCGGCATAGAGCGCGAGGATATAGAAGTAGCGCAGGCCGAGCGCGTAATACGCGACACCGGCGCAGAGGCCCAAGGCGCACATCATGATGAGCTGGCCGAGCAGCCAGTTGCGCATGCGCTGCTCGGCGCGGTGAAGAGTGCGCGCCAGGCGCTGCTGCTGATCGAGCGGAAAGAGCGAGACGGCCCAGTTGAGGGTGCGGTCGCCGTCAATGGTGAAGTAGGCAGTAAGGATGATGGCGGTGAAGATGCCGAAGATTCCGCCAGCCAGGTTGAGGAACAGGCCGCCGGCGCCGCCGACGATTTCCGTGGCGTATTTTTCGAGCGCCGTGGAATCGACTTTGTTGCCGAAGGGCAGATGGCGGACTTCTTCGCTGAGGTCGGCGAGGTGGCGCGGCCAGTCGGCTGAGAACTGGTGCGCGTCACGATAGATGGGCGGGAAGGCGAAGACCATGAAGACGGTCCCGAGCAGCACCAGCACGAGGAAGAGGAAGATGATGGCGAAGCCGCGTCCGGGACGCCAGCTGCCGAAGCGGATCTTCTGGATGACGCCGATGGCCGGCGACAGCACGACGGCGAACAGCGCGCTGACGTAGATGAGCATCAGGACGTCGCGGACGGAGTAGGCGATCCAGAGCGCCAGCGAGACGCCGAAAAAGAAAAGTATGTCTGAGCGACGGTCCTTCATGGGAAAGAACGAGTGTAGCGCGATTTGAAGCGAGGACGATGCTGCCGAAAGTAGTAAAACCGGAGGGAGATTTGCCTGAGATCGAGCGATGGTGCTTGCGTTTACCTCAGGGGCTAAAGCCCACAATTTTTTTCGCGGCTTTACCGCAGACCTAAAGGTCTGCTCCACCCTGAAGAGGTCTAAGGTTAGCTGCGGGGGCACTGTGTCCAGATTTCCACATCAAAATTGTTCCACGGGCTTGCCTTTTTATTCGTTCTGCGACCATAATCCCCTTGTATCCTTAGGGATACCTATAAAGCTTTTAAGGGCACAGTGGAACGCTACCAACGCGAGGACGTTCTCAGAATCCTTCGTATCACCGCCCGGCAGCTCGCAGGCTGGGAAAAAGCCGGGCTGTTCCCGATTCGCGATACCTACTCGTTCTTCGACCTGCTGCAGATCAAAAAACTGCGCGACCTTCGCGCCAAGCGCGTGCGTCCGGCAGTGATCCGCGATTCACTGCGGGCGATGCAGCAGCAGGTGGCCGGCATGGAGAACCCGCTGCTGGAAGCCGGCACGTTTACCACGCGCTCGCGTGTGGTGTTTCGGCATCAGGGAGCCGCGGTGGAGCCGCTCGCCGGCCAGTTTGTGCTCGACTTTGAGGACCGCGCAGTGGAGCAGGTGGAGTCGCCCAAGGTTCACGCCATGCGGAATGCCGAATCAGCCGCGGACTTCTTCACTCGCGGCGTGTCTCTGGAAGAAGATCCCAAGAGCCAGGAACAGGCGATTGAGGCGTACAAGAAATGCGTGGAGCTTGACCCGATGCACGCGGCTGCGTACATCAACCTGGGGACGCTCTATTACAATCGCCACGATTTCGCGCTGGCGGAACGCTACTACCGCAAGGCTGTAGAAGTTGATTCGCGCTACGCGCTGGCGTACTTCGACCTTGGGAACGTGCTCGACGAGACTGGACGGCTTGAAGAGGCGATTCGCTGTTATGAGGCGGCGATCTCGCTAGCCCCCACGTACGCCGACGCGCACTACAACCTTGCGCTGGCTCTGGAAAAAGCGCGGCAGCCGCGCAAATCGCTGAAGCACTGGCAGCAATATGCGAGGCTCGATACCACAGGTCCGTGGGCCATCCACGCCAGAAACCAGATCAAGAAAATCCTGGCAAGCGATACGCTGAAGCTGATCAAGAAGAAATAAGGAAACTGAATTCAGGAGAAAGAACTGCGCAGACAGGAGTGCCTGCGTTCCACCGGCTGAAAATTCCGCGATTCTGCAATGAGAAAAACGGGGCCACTTTGCAGCAGCCCGTCTACATTTCTCAGCTAGCGCAAGAAGCTAGTAGCTATTTTCAGCAACATCCCATTCTTACGTCGCCGGTTGTGGTGAGTGAGCCAGAATAGCTCTGCTGAGCACCAGCGCTGCTGCAGCCACAATGAGCAGAACTGTCGCGACGATCGAGATGTACTTCTCTGCCATAGCGCTATGCTTGCATTCTATTCGTACACTCTTAATCGTTCGTCGGGAAGCACCTGTGACCAGCGTCACATTTCCATTGGTTGAAAGTGTTATCATCCCCGGTCATAGGCTTTGGAACCCGATTGGATGATCGGCCGCTCTCCTGCCCAGCCGTGACTCACGTTCAGCCGGTCGCCTTCTCGTTCCGCGTCAGCACCCACCTAGCTTAGGAGGCACTCATGGCGACAGTCGCCCAACCACAAGGCGGAATAGAACAGCTCCTGAAAGCCGAAGTTGAATTGCATCCGCCCGACTTTCTCAAACAGCAGGCTTGCCTGAAGGATTATGCTGCGGAATACAAGCGCTCCGTCGAAGACCCTGATGCCTTCTGGGCCGGCGTTGCCAATGAGCTTGAGTGGTTCCAGCCCTGGACCAAAGTGTTCGAGTGGAAATACCCAACTTTTCAGTGGTTCGTAGGCGGCAAGTGCAACATCACTTACAACGCCCTTGACCGCCAGATCAAAGCAGGGCGCAAGAATAAGGTTGCGTACACCTGGATTGGGGAAGACGGCTCAGAGCAGCAGCTCACCTATAGCCAGCTGCTCGATTTCGTGTCCCGCACCGCGAATGGGCTGAAGTCGCTGGGCGTGAAAAAGGGTGACCGCGTCATTATTTATATGCCGCTCTCGATTGAGGGCGTGGTCTCCATGCTCGCGTGTGCGCGAATCGGAGCGGTTCACTCCGTCGTTTATGCAGGGTTTAGCGTGCAGGCTCTTCGCAGCCGTATTGAAGACGCGCAGGCCCGCGTGATTCTCACCGCTGATTACACCATGCGTCGCGGCAAGCGTGTTCCCTTGCGCGCGATCGTGGAAGAGTCCATCGCAGGACTTGAGATCGTGGACAAAGTCGTGGTGTGGCGTCGCGGCACCCCACCGGTCGAGCTCAGCCATCACGAAGTCGACTTCTACGAACTGGTGAAGAGCCAGAAACCCGATTGCGCGCCTGAAGTCATGGATTCAGAAGACCCGCTTTACATCCTTTATACGAGCGGCACAACCGGCAAGCCCAAGGGCGTTGTCCACGTGCAGGGCGGATATATGGTGGGCACTTACTACCACATGAAGCGCTTCTGGGACATCCGGGATGATGACGTGTATTTCTGCACGTCCGATATCGGATGGGTCGTTGGACATTCTTATATCGTTTACGCGCCGCTGCTGGCCGGAGCGACCACCGTGTTCCGCGAAGGCGCCATTGATTTTCCGCATCCCGCAATTGCCTGGGAGATCGCGGAGAAATATCGCGTTTCGGTGGTCTTTACCGCGCCGACCGCCGTCCGCATGTTCATGCGCCATGGTGACGAGCTGCCGAAGAAATACGATTTGCGCAGCATCCGTCTCTTCACTTGCGCGGGCGAGCCGCTGAATCCTGAAGCACTGAACTGGGCTTATCGCGTGATCTGCGACAACGGCAAAACCGGCTTCGTCGCTGACAACTGGTGGCAGACCGAAACTGGCGGTCCGTGCCTTGGAACGCTATGCACGTTCCCGCAGCGTCCTGCAAAAGCGGGCAAAGCGCTGCCCGGAGTGGTTGCAGAAATCACCGATCACGAAGGCAACAAGATGCCGCCGAATAAAGGAGGACTGCTTGTGCTACGCCGGCCGTTCCCGCACATGTTCCGCACGGTCTATGGCGATCCAGAACGCTATGCGCTGGATTGGAACAAAGTCCCGAACGGCTATACCACCGGAGACGTGGCGATCTGCGATGAAGACGGCTACTTCACGGTGGTGGGACGCGCCGATGATGTGCTCAATGTCGCCGGCCACCGAATTGGAACCGCCGACGTGGAAGGCGCGCTGGTGAGCCATCCAGCCGTGGCCGAAGCCGCAGTGATTGGTCGTCCGGATGAAATCAAGGGCGAGAACATCAAGGCATTCGTGATCCTGCGCGTCGGGCACACAGCGTCACCCGAACTCGCGGACAAATTGAAAGACCATGTCCGCCATACTCTGGGCTCCATTGCCGTGCCTGCGGATATCGCGTTCCCGGACAAGCTTCCCAAGACTCGGAGTGGAAAGATCATACGGCGTCTGCTAAAGGCGCAGGAACTAGGCCGCGAGGTCGGCGATCTTTCAACCCTTGAAGAGTAAGCCGAGTAGCCGAGCAGGCTTGCTCAGCGGGCACTCCCGAACTGGGGCCACAGTAGCTTCTGTGGCCCCTGCCAATTTTGAGTTATTCTCCTCACAGCGTTCATGCCAGCAGAACGCCTGACTTTACCCACGCTGCAATGTCTCTTAAAATAGACGCAAGGCCGACGTAGCTCAGCTGGTAGAGCAGTCGATTCGTAATCGACAGGTCATCGGTTCAAGTCCGATCGTCGGCTCCATTTTTTTGTCGCTTCGCTCCAAACCGCTTTCACCTTCCGTTTCCAGTGAAAAGGATAAGGCCCTGTAACAGCGGGCTCGGCGCGTGATCGGCCTCACCCTTAAATCCGCCGTTCCACTCTCTACTCGCTTCGCTCCAAACCGCTTTCACCTTCCGTATCCTGTGGGAAGGACAGGGCCCTGTAGAGGATGTGCTCATGTGGATGATCGACGTGGAGGCCGGTCAGGCGCCGGACCCGCTGTTACTTTTCATTTACCGCCGCGAGCGCCTGAATTGCTCATCTCCTTCGCGTCCATCGCGTGCTTTGCGGTAAATCCCAGCTAACCAGCTGAACCCCCTCCCGTCTAAGCCTCCGTACCGCTTCTCTTGCTTTCCCATAGGAATACCTGCATACTCCTATGGCTTGGCCACAGGAGCTGCATCGAGTATGGGCAACAAGACAGATGTCTGGCAGGGCACGCTCGCCCTGATGATCCTCAAGACGCTTGAATCCATGGGTGCGCAGCACGGCTACGGTATCGCCCGCCGCATCGAGCAGATCAGCGGAGATCAGCTTCAAGTGAATTACGGCACGCTCTACCCTGCCCTGCTCAAGCTGGAGCAGGAAGGGTACGTCGACTCCGACTGGGGCGTCTCTGATAACAACCGCCGCGCACGGTATTACCGGCTGACCCGCGCAGGCAAACAGCAGGTGAAGAAAGAGACGCGCGACTGGGAACAAGCGACTGCAATCCTTGCGCGTTTTCTCTCGCCTGAAGGGCCTGCGTAAATACAGAACATTTATGGGTGCATTGCGCGCAATCCTGATCCGCATCACCGGCACATTCGGCGGTCGGCGGCGACGCGCCGCCATGGAGGAAGAATTTCGCGCACATCTGCAGATGGACTACGAAGAGAATCGGCGGCGCGGCATGTCGCCCGAGGAAGCGCGCCGCATGGCCTTGATGAACTCAGGAGGGTTGACGATGGCGACCGAGAACGTTCGCGAACAAAGTGGCCTCCCTTTTCTGGAGACTCTTTTCCATGACCTGCGCTATGGCTGGCGCACGCTGCGCGCTACACCTGGTTTCACCATCGTCGCTGTGCTGACACTCGCGCTCGGCATCGGGGCGAATACGGCTATCTTTTCGGTCATCAACGCCGTTCTGCTGAGCCCGCTCCCCTTCCGCGATCAGGACCGTCTTGTACAGCTCTGGGAAACTGAAAGTGCGCCGGGAAGTTATCCGTTTGCCGGCCCGGATTACATTGACTGGGAGGTCCAGTCCAAAACGCTCGAAGCCACCGCCGCTTACAACTATCCCAATGCCATGAACGCGAGCAACGGCGCAGACGCGCAGCCTGTGATCGGCTGTCCGGTTGAAGCGAGCTTCTTCAACGTGATTGGTGTATCGCCCATGATGGGCCGTACCTTCACAAAGGAAGAGAATCAGTCAGCCAAAAGCCGTGTAGCGGTGATCACCTACGGCTTCTGGCAGAAATTCTATGGCGGATCGTCTGACGTGCTCAGTAAGAAACTCACTCTCGACGGCGAAGCGTACGACATCATCGGCGTTATGCCAAAAGCCCTCAATTTCCCGAGCCGCACGCAGGTCTACCTTCCCAAGGACATGACCACGACCGGGATGCGCACCCGCGGGCAGCACTGGTTCCGCGCAATTGGAAAGCTCAAGCCGGGTGAAACCGTCGCATCGGCGCAAGCTGAGCTCTCCACCATCGCTGCCAACCTGGAGAAGCAATATCCTGACAGCAATGAGAAGGTGGGCGCCAAGGTGATCGCATTGCGCGAGCAGATCACTGGCTCTTCTCGCGAATCTCTGCTGGTTTTGCTCGGGGCGGTGGCGCTGGTTCTGCTCGTCGCGTGTTTTAATGTAGCCAACCTGCTGCTGGCGCGCGCCACCGGGCGGCTGCGAGAGATTGCGTTGCGTGGTGTGCTCGGCGCGAGCCGGTGGAGAATCATCCGTCAGCTGCTCACGGAGAGTGTCCTGCTGTCACTGATGGGAGCCATGCTGGGCCTCTTTGGGGCTTGGTGGTGCGTCAATCTCATCCAGAATGCAACATTCCTGCCGGTGCCGCGGACCAATCCCATCGCGCTCGATGCAACCGTGCTGTTGTTCACCGCGGTCGTGAGCGTTCTCGTGGGCATCGTGTTCGGGCTGGCCCCTGCGCTCCAGGCGTCACGTCTCGACCTGGGAGAAGAGCTGAAGTCAGTCGCGCAATCCGTGCTCAGCCCAACTGGATGGAACCGCCGCGTCCGCGACCTCCTGGTAGTCGGAGAGATTGCGTTATCACTCGCACTGCTGACCGGCGCCGGACTGCTGATTCGCAGCTTTCAGAAAATGCGTGCTGCCGAAACGGGCGTACAGGCTGAGAATGTACTTACTTTCGCAACCCTGCTTCCGCATGAGCGCTACAAAAACACGCCCGAGCAGCGCGCTTTCTTTGACCAGCTTCAGGACCGTCTATCTCATTCGCCGGGCATCACCGGTGCGGCAGTTGCGACCGAAATACCGCTCGAAGGCGGCAATAACGGCTACATTGCCATTGATGGCGATCCTGATCCCACTCACACAAACCTTCTGGTCGAACACAATTACGTGACTCCAGGTTACTTCGCGGCCCTGGGGATTCCTTTTATCGCGGGACGTAACTTCAGTGAACAGGATCTGGACTACGCCGCCAATGCTACCGAGCGGATTATCAAGCTTAACGAGAAAGATCCTAATGAGAAAACTCCGCCTGACATTCAGTTCACGGTGATCGTCAGCAAGAAGATGGCAGATACGTTCTGGCCGAAGGAGGACTCCATCGGCAAGTCATACCACTCGCCGCACAGCACCACACCTTATCGTGTTATCGGCGTGGTGGGCGACGTCAGCACCTGGGGTGTACGTCAGCAGTCCCTGCCGCAGACCTATCATCCTTTTACCATGGCGCTGGGTGATTCTCGCGCGTGGGGCCAGGTGGTGGTTCACAGCACTCTTCCGCCCGCTACGCTCCTGAGCACCGTGCGCAATCAGTTGCGCCAAATCGACAGCTCCCTGGCGATGATCCAGCCGCGCACCATGCAACAGGTGATTTCGGAAAACGTGCAGGATGCGGCCGTGCAAACCTGGCTGCTGGGTAGCTTCGCAGCATTGGCGCTCCTGCTCGCTGCCGTGGGACTCTACAGTGTTCTCTCGTATCTGGTCACCCAACGCACGCGCGAAATTGGAATCCGCATGGCGCTCGGCGCGCAGCAGAATCACGTCCTCAAGCTGGTGATGGGCCACGCCGGAACACTCACCGCCATGGGCATTGTGGCAGGCGTAATTGGATCGCTGTTACTCACGCGCTTTCTACAATCATTGTTGTTCGGCGTTACTGGCCGCGATCCGTTGACCCTGGCAGCTGTTGTCGCTGTCCTGGCGCTGGTGGCGCTCATTGCCTGTTACGTGCCCGTGCGTCGCGCCATGAAAGTTGACCCTCTGGTAGCGCTCCGGTACGAGTAGCCGCAACTCACCCGCGCATATCGGGTTTGAAATATCATTATGCAGACGCCCGGTGTGCCGGAGGTAACCGCTCATGGTCGTTAGAACGCGGCAAGCACTGAAATTGGCGGCTGTCATCGTGCTGCTGTGGTGCTCCTTTGCGAGAGCCCAGGCGCAACAGCCAAGGTCATTCATGTTCGATCCGGCCCAGACCAAAGTCACTTTCACGCTAGGCGCCTCCATGCACACGGTCCACGGCTCTTTCAAGCTCACGCGTGGAACCATTTTGTTTGACCCCGCTACAGGCAGGGCTTCCGGCGAACTCGTAGTTGATGCCACCAGCGGCGAGAGCGGTAATGGATCCCGTGACAAGAAAATGCACAAGGAAATTCTCGAGAGCCAGAAGTTTCAGACCATCACGTTCACCCCGCAGCACTTCACGGGTACTCTTCCCGAGCAGGGCAAGTCGCACCTTGTCGTCGAAGGCCAGTTCAACATCCATGGCGAGTCGCACCCCATGACCCTGAACATCGATGCGGATCTGAACGGCGGCAACGCCACCGCGACTACCACGTTTGCCGTCCCTTATAAGCAATGGGGCATGAAGGACCCGAGTGCGTTTCTCCTGCACGTGAATGACAAAGTAGAAATCAGCATTCAGACCGCCGCCCACACAGGTATGGTTCAGGCTGTTCCGCGGTAATGAGCTCCTTTCTTCGCTGAGATTTACAATAGCCTGACTGAAAGTCAGGAGACCGTTCTATGCCGAGTTCCCCCAGCCACCGCGCTGCGCGCACCGTCCAGTCAGAGATCCGCGTTATGTCGATTGAGTGCGAGAAGATCAAGGGCATCAATCTTGCCCAGGGCGTCTGCGATACACCGGTGCCGGAAGTTGTACGCGAGGGCGCGCGGCTCGCGATGGAGCGCGGCATCAACAGCTACACGCGCGCCGAGGGACTCACGGATATTCGTCGGGCAGTAGCGGAGAAAATGCGCCGCTTCAATGGACTGGAATGTGATCCCGAGACCGAGGTCATTATTCATTCCGGCTCAACCGGTGCTTTCTATGCCAGCTGCCTCGCGCTGCTCAACCCAGGTGACGAGGTCATCCTCTTTGAACCTTATTATGGTTATCACCTGAACACGCTGATTGCGGTGGATGCTAAGCCCGTCTTTCTGACTTTACAGGCGCCGAACTGGCGCTTCTCGCCGCAAGACTTGGAGCGCGTGGTCACGTCGAAGACTCGCGCCATCATGGTTAACTCGCCGGCGAATCCATCCGGAAAAGTATTCACACGCGAAGAGCTTCAATGGATTGCGGACTTTGCCCAGCGGCATGATCTTTTCGTCTTCACCGACGAAATCTACGAATACTTCATCTACGAGGGGCGGCACATCAGCCCGGCCACGCTGCCCGGCATGCGCGAGCGCACCATCACCATCTCCGGCTACTCGAAGACGTTCAGCATCACCGGCTGGCGCGTAGGCTACACGGTTTGCGACCGCAAATGGGCACAATCCATCGCCTACTTCCATGACCTTATTTATGTGTGTGCGCCGGCGCCGCTACAGATCGGCGTGGCGGAAGGAATTATGAAGCTGCCGGAAAGCTTCTATCAGGAGATCGGGAAAGAGTATCTGCACAAACGCGACCTGCTGTGCGACACGTTGAAAGAAATCGGGCTTACGCCCTCGTTCCCGAATGGCGCCTACTACGTGCTGGCGGACGCATCCATCCTGGGTGGCAACACAAGCAAGCAAAAGTCAATGACGCTGCTGCGCGAGACCGGCGTGGCCACTGTGGCAGGTAGCGCGTTTTACCACGGAGGCGGCGGCGAGAACCTGGTCCGCTTCTGTTTTGCCAAGACGGACTCTGAACTGGAAGAAGCCTGCCGTCGGCTGAAAACCCTGCCCGAGAAACTGGGGCGCAACGTTACAGCTGCCACACGCGAAGGGTGATTTGAACACAATGTAACTAAATTCCCCGCTTAGTTCTGTTCGCGGCCTCAGAAGCTTCCTGGGTGTGCCAAAAGGTCGTAGTACGAAATTCTGCCTGGCAGACGTCCTTCAACTATCAGCGGCAGGCGTACACTGGATCGGAGTTGCTGGATGGTGCCCCGTGCGTCCTGTAAGCTTTCTGTTCGGTGTTGTCCTGATTGTCATTGCTTCGGCCCTGTTCCTGAACGCGCAGCTAGTTCCCATGCGCACTTCGGTCTCTCGCCCGATTTCACTGCCGTTGCAATTTGAAGAGAACGTAGGCCAGTATGACTTGCCGACCCAATTCGCGCTGAGCGGTGGTTCGGGTCGCCTAATGCTCGAGCCCGGCGGAACGCTGGTCTGGCTCGCAGGTGAAAAAGCGATTCGCGTGGTCCCTGTCGGCGGCAATTCAAAGACGCGCCCGGTGACCGATGATCTTCAGATCACGCGACGAAATTATTACTATTCGATTCCTGTCCCGCGTGAGTACACCGATGTTCGCAGCTTCGGCCGCGTGCGCTACCCCGCGATTTACCCGGGCATCGATCTGGTTTACTACGGCCATGAAGGCCAACTGGAATACGACTTCGAGGTCGCGCCCGGCGCTGATCCATCAGCAATCGCGCTCAAAGTGGAAGGCGGCACAGCCGAGTTGCACGAAGGTGATTTGATTCTGCATGCCGGCGGCGAGGAACTGAGGATCAAGGCACCCAGTAGCTACCAGATTGTCTCGGGCGGACAACGGAACATTGAATCCACGCTCAGGCAGAAGCTGGACGGTAGCGTCTATTTGGAACTGGGACAATATGATCGCACCCGCAAGCTGATCATTGATCCAACTGTAATTTTTGCGACTGCCGTGCCCATGCCGGCAGGCGATAA
>DATAEJ010000010.1:0-3381 GCA_036258095.1 Candidatus Angelobacter sp.
TGGGATCGAACGGGCTGAGGCGCGGCTCCAGATTATTGGCCGCCAGCCATACCGAGTGACGATCGGCTTCACCCGACTGAGCGCCACGCGTCTGGCCCATATCGGCGCGGACACCGCCGCCAAATGGCACGAGCTTGTGAACGTCAGCGCCCATACGCTCAGCCACGCGTACCATTAACTCGAAATCACTGCGCATGCCTGTAATGTCGCCGGCTTTTTTCAAAAGCTGGAGGTCACCGCACGTGTTGGTGAACGTGCCAGACTTCTCATAGGCAGATGCCGCCGGCAGCACCACGTCAGCCAGCGATGCGGTTTCGGTCAGGAACAGCTCTTGCACAACGACAAACGTGTTCTTCAGCGCGGCAGGATCAAAACTGTAATCTACCACCGGATTTGAGCCGACCACGTACAATGCACCGAGCCTGCCGTCCTTCGCTGCCTGCATCATTTCGCTGATCGAAAGACCTTTGGCCGAAGGCAGAGCGCCCCATTCGCCGCTGAATTTTTCTCCGGCGCTGGTTGCCTGATAACCGGGCAACAGGTCAGGGAAGAGACCCATGTCTGCCGCTCCGCGCGAATTAGCGTAGTCGCCCAGGCAGATAAATTTGGCATTCACCCCGGAACCGAACTTAACTAGTGCAGCGATATCTGCTCCCCGCAGCTCCGATCCAAAGATGATGACCAGGTTCTGCTGCGCTTTCAAATCATCGCGAAGTTTCTTAAGCGCATCATTTGTCGCAGTGGCGCTGGTCAGCGAACCCGCAGCAGCGTCGTCGCCGTTCAGGAACGCAACAAACTTGTTTTCCTTGCCTGCACCGATCTGGAGGAATGTTGTGGCCTGCCGCCGCAACTTGATCGGCTGCGAGTTCACCACAAACAGCTTCGCCCGGTTGAGCCGGACATTGCTGCGGATGTTCCACGCCAGCAGAGGATGCTGTTCCGTGGGATCGTTGCCGATCAGCAGGATGGCCGGAGCGCTTGCCACCTCCTGCATCGTGGCTGTGACGTTCTGCTTTCCGGCGATCGCGCGGGCGAAGCCGGCGAAGTCGGTCGTGCGATGATGATCAATGTTGTTCGTACCCAGCACCGTGCGGGCGAACTTCTGCAGCAGGTAATTCTCTTCGTTGGTGGTACGGTTGGATCCGATCACGCCAATGGCCTGTCCGCCTTTGCTGTCGCGGATCTCCCGCAGGCGCTTGCCGGCAAAGTCAATGGCCTCTTCCCAAGTAGTTGGAATCAGCTTGCCATTTTTGCGGACAAGCGGCTGCCGCAGGCGGTCCTTGTGGTCGAAGTAATCGAACGCGTAGCGGCCCTTGATGCACAGGAAGTCGCCATTGATCCCGCTCTTATCGCGATTGTCGCCGCGAACAATATCCATGCCGGTGTCAGACCGGCGCACGCCGAGCGTGGTCTTGCAGCCATCGCCGCAATGGGTGCAGATCGTGCCAACGTGCTTCATCTCCCACGGGCGGGTTTTGTAACGATACGCGCCGGACGTCAGGGCGCCGACCGGGCAGATATCGATGCACATGCCGCACTCTTCGCATTCGAGGTGGTCGCCTTCATTCGGTGCGATCACGGCTCCCGAGCCGCGGTTCTGGATGCCAAGCGCCCACACGTCCATGCCTTCGCCGCACACCCGCACGCAGCGGTAGCAAAGAATACAGCGCGGACGGTCAAAGAAGACCACAGGCGACCACTGCTGTTCGTCCTTGTGCAGCTTGCCTTCCATGTAGCGTGATTCCGCGGCGCCGTACTTGAAAGTCATGTCCTGGAGTTCGCACTCGCCGCCGGCGTCGCACACGGGGCAATCCAGAGGGTGATTTCCAAGAAGGAGTTCAACCATCGACTTGCGCGCTTGGCGTACTTCGTCTGACTCGGTGGTCACGACCATGCCTTCCGTGATGGGAACGGTGCAGGCGGTCTGGAGCTTGGGCATTTTCTCGATGCGCACCAGACACATACGGCACGCAGCCTGCAGTGACAAGCCTGGGTAGTAACAGAACGAAGGCACCTCAATGCCAACAGCTTTGCAGGCTTCAATCAGCAGCGTGCCTGCGGGCGCGGTAATCTTTTTTCCATCTACCGTGATTGTGACGTCGGGCATAGGTCCTTTTAAGCTGCTCCGCCGGCCATCGCCTGCGTAGCGAGGGTAATTCTGATTTCTTCGATCTGCGCCGCATGGCGCTCGGCATGTCGGGCCATGATGATCAGCATCTCAAAGCTGCTGACGTTCCCGACCAGTGAGACTGGATGAGTAACCTCAGTCGCGCGCAGATCCTCTGTGTTCTGCTCCAAAAATGCCATGGTTGCTCCGCGAGCGTTGGCGAAGTGCTCTGCCGCGTCCGAGAGAGAAGCGAATCGCCCTGTCGGCTTGCCGTTCTCCGGAGCCTCTACCTTGCGCGCGCGTGAGCCCATGCGGTCAAAGAAAAATTGTTCGCGGTTCGGTGCTTCAGCGGACCGTGGACGGCGCGTTTCTTTCACCAGTCGGAGCATCGTGGCCTCAGCGCCTGCAATGTGTTCCACGCAATCCAAAACTGACCAGCAACCCGCGCTCGGATGTCTGCGACTCTCCTCTTCCGTTACTCCTGCAAAACTCGAGAGAAACCTCTCCCGGCTTGCGATGAGCAGGTCCAGAAGCACCTGCTTCTCGGCAGCGCTTGTTGGGACGGATTGGCTGAGAGGGGTCATGGTTTCTAGTGTGACAGGACTGGCAATTCGGTGATCTTGCCTTCCGGTTCGTACGGACACGGCTTGCCTTCAAGGTGCGCTTCAAATTCACTGCGCCACTTGTCGACAATGGACATGGTCGGAATGGCCGCGGCATCGCCCAGCGGGCAGAAGGTGCGTCCAAGCATGTTCTGCGCCAGGTACTTGATGTTGTCGATGTCTTTCCTGAGCCCGCCGCCGTTATGGAAACGCGTGAGCGTCTTCTTGAGCCAGTCTGTTCCTTCGCGACAAGGAATGCACCAGCCGCAGCTCTCATGCTGATAGAACTTCATTACGCGGAGCGCGAATTTCACCATGCAGGTCTGGTCGTCGAGGATCACCACACCGCCCGAACCCAGGAATTCGCCGCGCTTGGCGAAAGAGTCAAAATCGCAGTTGATTGCTTCGGCTTCTTCCGGAGTGAGCAGAAACGTCGACGATCCGCCAGGAACCACGGCTTTCAGCTTGCGCCCGTTCGGAATGCCGCCGCCCACATCATAGATTAGCTTCTTCATGGGATAGCCAAGCGGCAGTTCGTAGACGCCGGGCTTGTTCACGTGTCCGCTCAGGCAGAACAAACGTGTGCCGCCGTTTTTCGGCGGACCGAGATCGGCAAATTTCTGACCACCTTCCAGAATGATGTGGGGCACAGCCGCGATCGACTCAACGTTG
>DATAEJ010000011.1:0-4160 GCA_036258095.1 Candidatus Angelobacter sp.
TCTGGGCGCCGGAACCATGGGCGCCCGCATCGCCGCCCACTTTGCCAATGCCGGGATACCCTGCGTGTTGCTCGATATCGTTCCTCCGGATCAGGCTCAGAGCCAAGACAAAGCGGTCCGCAACAAGATCGTCAGCGGAGGTCTGGACGCCGCTGTGAAGTCGAAGCCCGCTGCGTTCTTCGAAAAGGGTCTGGAACGGCTGGTGAAAGTCGGAAATTTCGATGACGACATGAAACTCCTCGCCGACGTGGATTGGATCATTGAAGCTGTCGCCGAGAACCTGGAGATCAAGCGCAGCCTGCTCCGCAAAGTGGAAGCCGTGCGCAAGCCCGGGAGCATCGTCACCACCAACACCAGCGGCCTTCCCGTGCACAGTATTTCTGAAGGCTTCAGTGAAGATTTTCGCCGCAACTGGTTTGGCACGCACTTCTTCAATCCGCCGCGCTATATGCGCCTGCTGGAGATCATTCCCACGCCGGAAACCGATCCCGCAGCCATCGAAGCCGTCGCGCATTTCTGTGACGTGCGCATGGGCAAGTGAATTGTCCGCGCCAAGGACACACCGAACTTCATCGCCAACCGCATCGGCACCTACGCCGGCCTGAACGTCTTCCGCGTCATGCAGGAGATGGACCTTTCCATCGAAGAAGTGGACGCGCTCACTTCCAGCGGCGGCTGGACCAAGAATCCCACCTTCCGCACTATCGATCTCGTCGGCCTCGACGTGCTGGGCAGCGTCGTAAAGAACTTCAGCAAAGGCGTGCAGGACGAGCGCTCCGATCTCAAGCTGCCGGAATTCTTCGAAAAGATGCTGGAAAAGAAGCTGCTCGGAGACAAGACCAAAGGCGGCTTCTACAAGAAAGTCAAAGGCCCGCAGGGAGAAGAGCGACAGGCCATCGACTGGAAAACCCTCGAGTATCACACCGCCCAGAAGCCCAAATTCCCGGCTCTGGAGATGGCGCGCAATATAGAAGATATCGGCGAGCGCCTGCGCACCATCCTCGCGGGCGATCCGCACGACAAAGCCGTCAAGTTCATCTGGACCACCATCTCTGAGATGTGGACCTACTCGGCCAACCGCATTCCTGAGATTGCTGACACCGTCGTCGAAATTGACGCGGCCATGCGCATGGGCTTCAACTGGGAGCTCGGACCATTCGAGGTCTGGGACCTTGCCGGTGTGCCTGAAACCGTGGCCCGCATGAAGAAGGAAGGGAAGCCGGTTGCGGCGAATGTCGAAAAGCTGTTGGCGGCCGGCGCGAAGACCTGGTACGTCGACGATCCCAAGTCGCCTTCGGGCAAAGCCTACTTCGACCTGCGCACCAACCGCTACCAGCCGGTACAAGTGCCGGAAGGCGTTTGGTCCGTCGGAGTGGTGAAGAAGTCGAACGGCGTGGTCAAAAAGAACCCCGGCGCCTCGCTCATCGACCTGGGCGATGGCGTGGGCTGCATCGAGTTCCACACCAAGATGAACGCCCTCGGCGGCGACATCGTGTCCATGGTGACGCAATCGCTGAAGCCCGGCGGTATCGGCGACCAGTTTGAAGCGTTTGTCATCACCGGCGACTCGCAAAACTTTTCTGTCGGCGCCAACCTGATGATGCTGATGCTCGCCGTGCAGGAAGAAGAGTGGGACGAAGTCGAGATGGCCATCCGCCAGTTCCAGGGTATGACCCAGGCCATCAAGTTCTGCACCCGGCCCGTGGTCACCGCTTCCTACGGCATGACTCTTGGCGGAGGCTGTGAGATCAATCTTCACTCTGCCGCGCGCCAGCCTCACGCTGAACTCTACATGGGCTTGGTGGAAACCGGTGTTGGACTGCTCCCGGGTGGCGGCGGCTGCAAAGAGATGTTGCTGCGGGCTGTCGACAATGCGCGGGCGATCCGCCCTGACGGCCGCGGTGAATCCGTTGAAATGATGGAAGGGATCAAGCGGATCTTCGAGACCATCGCCATGGCCAAAGTCTCAACCTCCGCATACGAAGCGCGCGGACTCGGGTTCCTCTCGGACGGCGACCTGATCACCATGAACCGCGAGCGCGTCCTCAGCGACGCCAAGGAGCGCGCGCTGGATCTGGCTCGCGCCGGCTACAAAGCTCCGCAGCCGCGCACGGATATCCCCGCTCCCGGCGAGAACATCCTCGCGACCTTGCGGCTGGGAATCCATCTAATGCGTCAGGCAGAATACATCAGCGACCATGACGTCAAGGTCGCAACCAAAGTTGCGGAAGTCATCTGCGGAGGCAACGTCTCGCCGGGAACTCCGGTGAGCGAACAATACATCCTGGATCTCGAGCGCGAAGGGTTTAAATCTCTTTGTGGCGAGAAGAAGACACAGGAGAGGATTCAGTTCACGTTGAAAACAGGGAAACCGTTGAGAAACTAAGGGCTTCCATTTGCGCGCGTTTTTTGCGCGCAAATCCGGTGGAAGAGCGGCCCCTTTAGGGCCGCGTTAAGAACGCGAGGAGAAAAGGGCTTTAGCCCGGGTGATTTCGAAACGATGAACAAGCGTAATTGGCAACTCGGATTGTTGATCGTCATGCTCGCGCTTCCAGGCTGCAAGAAATCCTCCAAGCCGGACGCCGCGACCGAGTCGAAGTCTTCACGTCCAAATCCGCTCGATACGAAAGCAAAACTCTCGCCTGATCAGGTAAAAGAGAAGCTCGCCGAGTGCGAGACTGACCAGCGCAGCTATGACCAGTACGCCAGCACGCTGAAGGTCCCGTATAAATCCAGCGTGAATGACGCGCAGTGGACCAGCGAGTACAAGCAGCTGCAGTTCGGCATGGAGCGCGACAAGGTGCAGGCCATCATGGGCAAGCCGGATTATGTGAGGTCCGCCGCCGGCATGAAGCGCGAAAGCTTTGCCGGCTGCCTGTGGCACTATTCGGTGCGCCAGCAGAATAAGGAATTGGCAGACAAGAAAGCAAACAGCTGGATCTCAGTGCTGTTTGACAGCAAAGGACAACTGCGGGCCAAGGAAGCCGTGAACGTGAGCGGAATCCCAAACGGGCCAATCGAAGTAGCCAGGTAGCTAGAAGCTAGCAGCTAGGAGCTTTGTTTATGCGTGAAGTCGTCATCGTAAGTTCAGTACGTACGGCAGTGGGAAAATCAGGCAAGGGAACACTCCGCGTCACCCGCCCGGACGATCTTGCCGCAGTCGCCATTAAAGGCGCGCTGGAGCGCGTCCCTCAGGTCGATCCGAAAGAAATCGAAGACGTGATCATCGGCTGTGCCACCCCGGAAGCCGAGTCGGGCATGAATGTGGCCCGTATCTCCTCATTGCGCGCCGGCCTTCCGGTGGAAGTCTCCGCCATGACCATCAACCGCTTCTGCTCTTCCGGCTTGCAGGCCATCTCCCTGGCGGCGGATTCCATCGCCATGGGCCGCGCTGAAATCGCCATCGGTGGCGGCACCGAATCCATGAGCATGCTGCCCATGGGCGGCCACAAAGTCTCTGCCAATCCCTGGCTGGTCAACAATTATCCCGACACGTATCTCTCTATGGGACTTACTGCTGAGCGTTTGGCGAAGCGCTTCAACATCAGCCGCGAGCAGGCGGACGAGTTCTCGCTGAACAGCCACAAAAAAGCGATTGCCGCCATTCAGGCCGGAAATTTCGAAGACGAGATCGTTCCCGTGCCGGTGAGCTTCACCACGCCGAACGGCTCCAAGCCCAAACGGATGGAGATTGTTTTCAAAGTGGATGAAGGCCCGCGCGCCGACACCACACTGGAAGCCCTCGCCAATCTGAAGCCGGCTTTCCACGCTAGAGGCACCGTTACCGCCGGCAATTCGTCGCAGACTTCCGATGGCGGTGCGGCTTCTGTGCTCATGTCGGCTGACAAAGCCCGGCAGCTCGGCATCAAACCTCTGGCGCGCTTCATTGCTTTCGCCACCGCAGGCTACAAGCCAGAAGAAATGGGCCTTGGCCCGGTTTATGCAATCCCCAAGGTGCTCAGGATGTCTGGCCTCAACCTGGACCAGATTGATGTAATCGAGTTGAATGAGGCCTTCGCAGCGCAGGCGCTTTCGGTCATCAAAGAAGGCGGGCTCGATATCAAGAAGATCAACCCGAACGGAGGCGCGGTGGCGCTGGGCCATCCGCTGGGCTGCACCGGCGCGAAGCTCACGGCCACCATCATCCGCGAACTCAAGCG
>DATAEJ010000012.1:0-4486 GCA_036258095.1 Candidatus Angelobacter sp.
TAGCGATCACAGGCCATCCTGCTCAACCCCCCATAAGCGCCAGCAAGATTTTCTCTTGACTGGCGGTCATCCGAACTGGGCGGCAGATGGCCGCTCGGATGTACCTTCACCGTGCGAGCGAAGACAAAATAAGAACGGCAAGAATCAGATATCCGATTGAACCAAAGAACCCGCCGAAAGCCTTCCAAGCCGCGAGCCAGCGTGCCGATACGCAAAAATGCTGGATACTCCAATCAAAAAGAAGCACACAGACGAGATTCGCATCGCAAGAAAATTTAGGAATCAGGGACTATTCCACCAAAGACGCTGAAAAACAGCGTGACGGGGAGTTGTATCAGGACGGGCCGAAGCACATTCTGCCGCGAAGTCCGTGAACCTCAGGAAAATGAGTATGCCTGCAACATAAGGCAAGAGATAGAAAGCCGTAACTTGCGGGTCTCTTCCGCCAAGCCGCGATACGAGGGAAAAGACAATCACCGCCTTCCGACCGCGAGTCCTTTCAAGGTCACTGTACGGCTCGAAATTTTCCCGTCGTTTGTGGGCATTCAGCAACAAACAGTTTACAGCACCGCCTCGCAGGGACTCGATTCTGCGCGACCGGCACCGACCTCAGAGCGCCGCCTGCGCTGAGCGCGCAGCTCAGCGACGCTTATCCAGCTGAGATTGAAAACCATTCATGAGAAAGAATTTTGCTTTGCGCTGCTCTACATACAGCATCGTACGTATCAACGGGCGGTTGAAACTCGATCAGCTGCCGCTTCCGGGGTACTATGGTTTTTCGCCGCGAGCCTGCCAGGCCGGAGTGTCCACTCATCCTTACTTACTGCATGACATGCGATAACTTTGTTGGCGCAAGCGCTTCAGCGACAGTTCTTGCCGTTATTGAAACGGCCCACCGCTGCCGCGGGCCGAAGTGGGCCCATGTTACAAGGCAGCCGGATAAAAACCGTTGGTTCCCCCTCTCCTGGATTTGGCACTAAATTCGATGGATTGACTCAAAAAAATGTCAGAGCAAAGCGCAGTTTCGGTGAAATCCAGTTCTGTGATCGAGGATGTGCCCGCCGCCGATCACGTTGAGGTTGTTTCTGTAACACCGGGTGCCCGCGCTCCCATAACCGCTATTTCGATTCTGGCGAACTACTTGCGCAGGATGATGATGGAACAACTTGGACGTTTGTGCTGAACTCAGGCAGACAATTTTTTATCTTTCGCACCGGGATGGGGATCTCATAGACGCGGATAACGTTTTCGTCGTTGGCAATCTGAGGAACCGCTCGCAACAGCTCGAAATGGACATCGCTCTGGCACTGTGAGCAGCGCGGGAACTTTTCTCCGGCTAGCAGGAGAGCTTCATGGCTGACGCGGTGTCCGGCATGCAAAACACGATAGACTCCGCTTTTGGGGATCTCATCACCAACGCGGAAAAATTGTGATGGCGCCTTGCCCGCCTTGCGCACCAAATGCAGCCCCCGGAAGTGTCTCCTTGAATCCATGCCCTTGTGACGTATTTTGGCGGAATACAGTTTAGATGGCGACGCCGTTCCGGTACGTTGTATTTCCTCGACAGAAAGCGGGATTCCCAATTGCAGAAATCGAATATTCCTTTACTCGTGCCCGCTGTGCTCAACCTTGCGAATCTCTGCAGTGCGCCCTGCGTTCTAGCTACCCGGCCTTGTTGATGTCGGTCACCTGCTCGCTTGAAAGGTAATCGCGGAGCCCTTCTGCCTCCGTTGTATTCAGGTGCAGCGGCTTAGGCTTGCCGACGAAGTGAATATCAGCGCCGCCTTTTCCCGTGAGTTCGATATAGGCGATGTTGTCGATGTTGACGAGAATATCGGGCTGGACTCTCAGCAGTTGCATGCGCTTCTCCTCCAGCCAAGCATGCGCCGTGTCCTGTGCCGATTCAACGCTGCGCAGCGTGGATTGATTGCCCTGCCTCACTTCTGTATTAACGCCTGCCGCGAACCTGGCGCAGGCACGCACCCATCAACCCGCATTCTCCGTTACTCGGCGCCCTGGCCGGCTGATCTGCCACGAATGAGCCACTGTTTTAAGGCAGACAGCACACTTTCGTCGCCATCCCGGTGAGCGAACTCATCTACCAGTCCCGCCATCTCCGGCGGGAGGCTGGAACGGGAGGACAACAGGACGAGCCGTGTCGAACCGTACCGGAGCCGAATTAGCGCAGCGATATCGCGCGCGTTGCGCTCACTGCCGGAACCATAGTCGAGGAGCACCAGTACCGGCTGTTCGTGTTCTGGGAACGAAACGCCACTCGGGCCTATGCGGGCTGTAATGGTACGGAATCCCGCTTGCTTGATCAGCCGGGCAAGCAGATTGAGGCGCGCCGGATCATCGTCGACAAGAAGAATTGTTTGCCGCATGCGGTCGAGCTTATTCCCTTACAACTTACAGAAACGTGATCTTTATCACGCTGTCGAGCCTCGGCCCGCGGCTCATCGTGAACTAATTCGGAGTTGTCCGCCATTGTCTCTGATGAGCGTCCGGCACGCAACCCGGAGGTCCGGCACGATCGCCCATCCTGAAGAACATTCATAAGAAAAAACTTCGCAGTGCGATGTTCTAGCTGCCGCATCATACAAATAGCGGGCGGTTGAAACGCGATCCACTGCCTCTTCCGGAGTGAAATGGCTTTTCTCCGCCAGCCTGTAAGGCCGAAATCTCCACTCATCCTCACGTTCTGCGCGACGTGCCATCACTTGCTTGGCGCAAGTTCTTCAGCCGCAGCTCTTGCCGTGGTTGAAGGTGCTCATCGCTGCAGAGGCCCGCGGCAACCGCTCAATCCGAAGCAGCCGGACAAGCGCCGCTGGTTTCCTCTGCCCTGGTTTTGGCGTTGAATTGATGGGAGATCAAGCACACTGGCGCCAGATTCACTTTTCAAACAGCTCGTGCCGGTCCACCGCCTGGGAGTAATTGCAGTTCTTGATTTTCAGCCAGGCGATCTCATGATCGTGGTCGAGGTAGGTGCTGTCGAGGCGCTTGGCTACGACTCCCTCCAGATCATGCTCGCAGCAAAGCTCGAAGAACCGCTTGCCGCTGCCGCCCTCGACATGGTCCACATATCGAACTCCGGGCGGCGCCTCGTTCAGCACCACGCGCAGGCAATCCTTACGCGCGACCAGCGGCCGATCCCGCAAGTCGACGCCATTCACCCACAGCAGATCAAAGCCGTAGAACACCGGATCACCGCGGCGGAAGAGCAGTGCCTTGAAATCAGCCTTGCCGTCGCAGTCGAGGCAGACAACTTCGCCATCCAGGATCGCGCTCGTTACCTGGAGCCGGCACAGCGAGCTGGAGAGTTCCTTCCATCGTTTAAACCTGTTTCCGTTGCGCGACCACAGCTGGCAGCGGCCGTGATCGATGATGGCGAGTGTACGGAAGCCGTCCCACTTGAGTTCGTAGATCCAGGCGGGATCGTCGAAGGGCTCGGCGCGCCGGCCGAGCTTCATGGGGGTGATGAGCGGCAGCTGCATCGCTGTTGTTCTTTGATGGATATCGTGCTACGATCACTCGCGCGAAAGCTTCATGCGCTTCCGGCAAAGAATTTCTACCTCAAATCCTACATCCTTCTGCTGCGATCGAGCATCTCACCTTTCGCTTTGTGTATCTGGCCGGTTCAATGGCAACAATCCTCTCAGTTGACGATGAGTTAAACCCGCTGGTCCTCCGCAAGTTGTTGCTGGAATCAGCGGGGCATCTCGTTATCAATGCATCGTCTGGCCGGGAGGCGTTGCGCATCCTGAAAATTGAAAAACCTGACATTGTGCTCACTGACCAGGCCATGCCCGCGATGACAGGCGCCGAACTGGCGCGCGAGATCAAAGCCCGCAATCCGGAGATGCTCGTAATCATTATCACCGGTTTGAATGATGTGCCGGATGCGGCAGCCGCAGATCTCGTGATGCACAAGCTGGAACGACGTACGGTACTTCTGAGCAACATTGAGCGGATCCTGAATGGCAGATCTGATTCGTCCGCTGCAGCGACTGCGAGTTCCAGCAGCGCGCAGGACCGGGAACCGTCCTAGGGTTCCCCTGGAAGCTTTTCGGCGCGTTCAAAATCACCGTGCCTAATTGTTTGGCCCTATATCAAATATAGGAATGGAGTGCCCTATAGTAGTGAAGCTCGCAATCAAAAGCGATGCTCATTTGCGCTCTTCCGTTCCGGGGCTGGCGGCAACCAGCCCTGCCTTTTTCTTCTGCCGTGTTGACACTTCGCCCGACCTTCTCCTAGTCTGAGTGCGTGCCTGAGCCCTGTTTCCCCGACGCATGGGTAGTCACCTGCACTTGCTGCCGGTGTGTAATCACCTGCTTTGCACTCGATCCCCAGACCGAACACATGAAGAAGGCAGAGCAGCCTCCAGAAACGTCTGCGCAGGTCGCGTGCCCGTGCTGCCTGGCAACGTATCGCTACTCTGACGGCGCGATCCGGCGCGGCAAGATCCATAGGAACCCTGCCTGCCAAG